>CAYGOW010000016.1:2949-10090 GCA_964351425.1 uncultured Roseivirgaceae bacterium | reverse complement strand
TCAAATGCTTTATTTTGAAGTCGCTGATATACAACTTCAAATGGGAAGTCCATACGTAATTTGGTTGCATGCAGGCTCCATTCCCAGTTAAATTGATGAGAGGTAAGCAGTACCACGGATTGCTTATTTGAAATATCTTTCTTCAACTGTTCATCATAGATTACCTCAACCCTTTCATTCAACTGATCGGCAGTCATTTCCCTGATTTTCAAGGTTTCTACAGCATAGTCTGTGAACCGGGTATAGAATTCCCGTGAGATTTTCCGGATTTCTTCATCGGTTTTCCCGGGAAAGGAATTTTTCAAATTCTCCAATACCGTTTTTTTGCGATATCCTATCACATAGCATAAAAAAGCTCCTATGAGGGAGGAAAGAAGATAAAGTAATCTCAGGGGTAGTTTCCCCAGCAAGCGAATCATAAACATGTCACAAAAATAGAAAAAGTAGCGTAGCGGAGGTAATTAATCTTTGGGACCTGCGAATTATTGTATCTTTGCGGCATGAAAGATAAAGTTGTCGTCATTACCGGAGGTTCTTCAGGAATAGGTAAAGCATTGGCATTTTCTTTTGGCCGTCGAGGATCAAAAATTGTTATCACCGGCAGAAAAAAGGAAGCTTTAGACCTCGCGGTAAATGAATTATCCGAATCGGGTATCGAAGTATTATCTGTTGTAAGTGATGTAAGTCGTGAGGAAGATAACCGGCGTATGGCGCAGGAAACCATTGCCCGATTTGGCAAAATTGATATTCTCATAAATAATGCCGGAATATCGATGCGGGCTTTATTCGAGGAAGTCGACCTTGATGTCGTCAAAAAGGTAATGGATATCAATTTTTACGGAGCTCTTTACGCCACGAAGTATTGCCTGCCCGAGATTATCAAAAACAAAGGATCCGTGGTAGGAATCTCATCCATTGCGGGATTTCGGGGACTTCCGGCTCGTACCGGGTATTCTGCCTCAAAGTTTGCCTTGCAGGGTTTTTTGGAAGTTCTCCGTACAGAAATGCTTTACAAAGATGTGCATGTGCTGACCGCATGCCCGGGATTTACTGCATCAAATATTCGAAAATCATCCCTGACGGCAGATGGTAGTGCACAAGGTGAATCTCCCCGAAAAGAAGAAAAGATGATGTCGTCGGAAGAATGTGCCGAGCACATTTATAAGGCTACCCTGAAACGAAAGAAATACCTCATCCTCACCATGCAGGGTAAATTGACGGTATTTTTGAACAAGTGGTTCCCAGGCTGGATGGATAAAATGGTCTATAAAGTAATGGCCAAAGAAGCGAATGCTCCGATGAAATAGTCTCATTTTTCAAAGATTTAGTATCTTTAGAAAACTTTTTGGCTATCATGGTCCGTAAATTTTTTCCTTACGACAAGAATTATCTCCTCGAGCGTGCGCAACTTGATCTGGAGCCCGCACTTATCACGTTTCTTATTGATTACGTAAAAGAGTTCTACCTGAGTAACTATAACCCCTTGGGATTAATGGATGAAACCATTCGGTCCATTAAGGAACATACCACTACTTACGAGGAAGAACTGCAGGAATTTTACCGATGCCTGTCGGCTGTCTATCGTTATAAATTTGGCGATAACCAGCTGGAATTAATTTTTGACGGGAGAGAACATTTGTGCAAATACAAGGAAGAATGGGAATCGACCTTTAAGGAATGGTTGTCCGAATTGTGCCACTCTCCCCAATTTATTCGGGCCGTTCTGGAGTTAAGTGTTTTCTTCCCCCGGAACAGAAAGGCCCAGCTTGCAGCCAATCGCATGAAGAATTATCGGCACCAGCATTTTGCCCTGAAGATTTATAAATATCGCGGAATTGTAGAAATGCGTGTGGCCTAACGGCGGATAGTAAACCCTTGAAATTTTTGAGGAGCTGTTTTCTCCTGTTCCACACTGTCAACCCGTGCTCTTGGTGGTCCGCTGTGACACCATTCAACCAATGTTTTTAGCGCTTCTTCATTGCCATGGGCCTCAATATATACCGAACCATCCCTCCTGTTTTCCACATAGCCGGATATTCCCAGTGATTGCGCCTTATCCCGCGTGGAAGCGCGAAAAAAAACTCCCTGTACGCGTCCGTAGATACGAATAGCCAAGTGATCCATACTTATTCTGCAATGATTTTAATTCCTGACGAAGTGCCAATACGATCGGCGCCTGCCTCGATAAACGCGAGGGCTTGCTCTTTCGTTTTAATGCCCCCTGAAGCCTTAATGCGGATCTCGGCCGGCAAGACCTCGCGAAGCAGCCGAACATCCTCCAGGCGGGCACCAGAAGGGGCAAATCCGGTTGAAGTCTTGACAAAATCCGCTCCTGCATCCCGGCAAATTAAAGCAGCCGTTTTTATCTCATCCGCCGACAGATACGCCGTTTCAATTATCACCTTGAGTAATTTCCCCGAATCATGGACCAGTTTACTGGCCTTTGTCAATTCAATTTTGGGCCATATCATCTGGGCCTTGAAGGCAGAAATATGCCAGACGAGGTCAATTTCATCTGCCCCATCCCGGAGTGACAACTCGATGTCCCTGATCTTGGTTTCCGTCATTTGATAGCCAAGTGGAAAACCAGCTACTGTAACGAGCTGACACGCTGAATTTCCCAAATCACGACGGGCCTTTTTCACCCAGAATGGCGGGACACATATCCCGTGAAATCCATGGTCTGACGCCTCCTGAATTAATTGTTCAACGTCGTCTCCCGTTATCTGAGGAGATAAATTCGTATGTTCAATATGCTTTGAAAGGTTCACTCAAGAAAGTTAACACAATCCCGGTAAATTAGTTAATGGACAATCCCACATTCCTTGCATAATTTCCTTTTCCCGACGGGGCGTTTTTTAGGTTTCCGTTTGTGGCCAAAATAGGATGGATCCGAATACTGTGGCTTCTGCATTTTGCGTGCTATCTTCTTATCTTCCTTTGCGTTTTGCTTTATGCGCTTGTAGAACTCCTCCTTTTTTTGATCAAGGGATTGCAGGTAATTATATTGATCGGAATTTTTCCGCTGCTTTTTGCTTTTCTTTTGCTTGGATTGACTTCGCGAACCAGACTCAAATGTACGCTCCTGTTTGAAGGGCGCGAATGAATTATCCACCTCCTCGGGGACGGGTTTTTTCTTTTCTGATTCTCGTTTTTTTTGGGCAACACAATCGGTCAATGCAAAAAATACCAGGACGGAAGCAAGTGTAAAAAATTTAATGACTGCTGACTTATTCATACTTCTTAAACCAAAAACCCCGGACATTATTGTGCCCGGGATTAGCTTTTTGGATTCGTGTCTTTTACTTAATCACAATACTGATTAATGTAGAAGCCAGCCTTTTCGTCGCCTAAATCAACTGCCATTTTCCAATTTTTACATGCTTCTTCTGTCCTTTCAATGCGATATAAGATATTTCCCTTAACCTTAAAATACCCCCCGTTTTCCGGTTTGAGCTCAATCGCCTTTTCGATGGGTGACAGAGCCCCAGATACATTCCCTTGCGAAACAAGTGAATTGGCTAGGCTGTAATAGGCTACATCATCTTCGGGATTTAGCTTAATAGTTTGAGAATAGTCTTTTATAGCTTCCGAATAATTCTCGTTCAGTTCGTGCAAATACCCACGGTTAAAATAGGCATCAGCATGCGTATCATCACGTGATATGGCCTCATTCAGATCACTCATAGCCGCTCGGGAATTCTCCAGCCAAATATGAACATTTGCACGTTCGAGGAACAATTCTGCATCTTTCTTACCTGCATTGTAGGCTTGATTCAAATCACTCAAAGCGTTCTCCATATCTTCAATCCGACTGTAGCACGCTCCTCTTTTGAAGTAAATTTCTGCTGTTTCCTTCCCTTTGCGCATGGCTTCACTGTAAAAGATAATCGCCTTACGATCTTCTGACAATTGTACATAGGTTTCAGCAAGCATGAAGCGTACAGAACCATCCTCTTCCTCATCCAGGTCTATGACCTTGCGCAAGTCATTGGCTGCCTCCTCATAGTGGGCCAATTGATAATGGGTTGATCCGCGATTTTCAAGGGCACGTAAATACTCCGGATCGATGTCCAATGCCTCATCATAACTCTCAATGGCTTTCTCCCATTGCTCGAGGTTGGCCAGTGCCTTACCACGGTTATTCCATAATATCTCACTTTTTAATCCAGCTTCTACGGCATTGTCATACGAGTCAATCGCCTTTTCAAATTCCGACAGTTTAAAATGAGCGTTGCCGAGTGTAAAATCTGCTTCAGGAGCCTTAAAGCCAGATTCTCTGGCTTGCTCTAATCGTTGAATAGCCAACTCATTATTACCACTTTCATAGGCTCCCACACCCGCGGCATAATACGTTTCCCCATCTTGAATTCCTTCCTTGATGACCGACTCCAGAAGTGGCGTCGCCTCATTATATTTTTCTAACGCAAACAGGGAAAGTCCTTTCCATTGTTTCCATTTAACCTGAGTAGCATCTGACTCAATAGCATTAGAAAGACTTCTGATGGCTTCTTCATGTGCTCCGTTCAGGTGTTGAATATGACCTAAAGCGCCCTCGGTAAGGGCATTTCCTGCACCACCACGGGCTACTTCTTCCAGGAGAGGCTGTGCTTTTTCATAATTTTCTTCACCATAATAGGACAACCCCGCAAAAAGGATTAATCCCCCGATGCCCTTGTTTTGTTCATACAGGGAAATAACCTCGGCGTATTCACTCATGGCAAAGTGTATTTCCGTCAATGCTTTCACTGCATTCTCATTACCAGGAATCATCTCCAATGATTTCAATAAATCTGATTTTGCCGGCTCCCATTGTTTCATTCCAGCCAGTACAAGTCCTCTGTGTCTGTACACATCGGCATTCGCTTCGCCGGAGGTGATCAGTTTATCAAAGATATTTTTTGCTTCCGGCCACTGCTCTTTCTTGTAGTACGCATCTCCCAACGCCACAAGACCCTCGGAATCCAATTCGTCCACCTGCGACAGGGCAGTAATAGCCTGTTCATAGTTCCCCAAATAGTAATGGCTAAGCCCGATCAGCCGTTTGTTCTCACCGGATCTATTCAGATCTTCCAGACACTCAGTATATTGTTTCCCCGTAAAGTGTGATAGGCCCCGAAACTCGTATAATTCGGCCTCCTTATAATTTTTTTGTTCGGCTAAATCCAGTCGCGCAATAGCTTTCTGCCAATCTCCGGATTCCACTTGCATGCGCCCTGCATGAAAATAGATTTCACCAGAATCCGTACCGAGTGTAATGGATTTTTCAAGATACTCTTTGGCACGTGGGGCATCGGTACGGGCATATGACAATGCAATCATTTCATTTACAGGCAGGTCAAGGGATTTGTTATTCACCAAGAGCAAGTCCGTAGTCGCCTCCTCATACTGCTTTTGAATAAAATACGACTGGCCACGGGCAAATCTGGCTTTATCGTGATCCTTATCTTTCGTGAGAATATGCGTGAAGTCGGTAATTGCCTCTCCATGATTCTCTAGTGCAGCATAGGACTCACCACGCTTTAAATATAAT
Organism: uncultured Roseivirgaceae bacterium; assembly: GCA_964351425.1. Taxonomy (GTDB): domain Bacteria; phylum Bacteroidota; class Bacteroidia; order Cytophagales; family Cyclobacteriaceae; genus JAUILA01. The sequence goes on along the minus strand of CAYGOW010000016.1, from coordinate 4,557 downwards.
TCATTCTCCGCGTCACCCTGATCAACCCCCTTGTTAAACCATGAAATAGCTTCCTGATGCGCTGCATTCATTTGGGCAATGGTCCCCAAAGCGGCAAATGCCTGTACATTTTTTTCTCCACTCTCCACAGCACGCAATAGGTCAGGTTTCGCTTCTTCGAATTGTTGAGTATGGTACAATGACATACCACGAACAAATAAGATTCGATCTTCACTCAACCCTTTAGCTACTGCCTCTTTGGCATATACAACGGTTTCTTCGTATTTACCGGATTCGAATGCACTTTTCGTCAGATCATGTAATCCTTCGGTGGACAACTTATCTGCATCCGCAGCCAATTTCAGGTTGGTATAGGCCTCTTCAAATTGCCCCAGCTTGAATTGTGCCAATCCAAGGAACGCATGGATTTGGACGTCAGATTTGATGTTGCATGCTTTTTCCAGGTATTTTGATGCCGACTCATATTGCTTATTCATCAGCAATGCTTCACCATAGAGGGCATTTGTTTCAAACGAGCTGTCATCCAATTGGATGGCACGCTGGATATCCTTCTCCGCTGCCTCATAATTGCCAATGATCATATTTGATCTTGTCGACAACACCCATGGGTCAATATTTGTCGGATCCGCTTCCCTCCAGGCCGCCAGGGGTTGAAGTGCCTTTTCGTATTCTCCCAGTTCGAAGAGTGCCGTAGATTCCATTTCCAGAAGCGGAGTGCTTTTCCCCGCTTTTGATGATTTTTTAAGGGCAACTACTGCCTCGGCATAGGCACCTTTATCAAAATGAATTTGCGCCAAGGTCTCATGGACCTCGTCATTTGAACTGGTCGCACTGACTGAGGCTAGTATTGGCAAAGCTTCATCCCGGTCACCTTCGTGATATGCGGACAAACCATAGATGGCCTTGATCTCCGGATTGGTCGACTGGTGATCCATTGCGTCCATGCTATACTTTCTGCTCGTAGCAAACATACGCTCAGCATAATACAGTTGAGTCAGGGCTTCATACGTCTCCGTTTCATCGCCTTCCTTTTCCAGCGATACCTGATACATCTGAATGGCCTTTTTTGGTTCGTCCGTCCTGGCATACGCTTTAGCAAGGGCCTTATAGAGACCGGGGACTTCAGTTTTACGTTTGAATGCTGATTCAAGATTCTCACGAGCCTCTGAATAATTTTCTTGCTGCAATTGAATTAAACCCAATAGAGCATATTCATCTGCCGATAGTTGGTGGTCATTCGAATTCTCCAGCCACTTCAAGTCTGACGCTGTCTTGTCCCATTGCTTCTCTGCGAAGGTAGCCATCGCGCGATTGCTCCGTGCCTTGGTATAATCTTCCTTAAGCCCTATGGCTTTGTCATAATCGGCAATGGCCTTTACATTCTCCGATAAAAGAAAATAGGCCTTCCCACGATTATTATACAAAACCGGATCTTCAGAACCCCAGCTAACCGCCATGTCATAATATTTTATGGCTGCACGGTAATCTTCCGATTGAAAATAGGCATTGCCGGTGATGAGTGCCGCCTGCTTATTTTGGAACCCGGCAGCAAAAGCTTGTTCGAATCCGGTTACAGCCCCTTGCTCATCGTCAAGATAATGCTTTGTC
>CAYGOW010000016.1:2231-2939 GCA_964351425.1 uncultured Roseivirgaceae bacterium | reverse complement strand
GCACGATAGCCAAGCAATTCTCCTGATCTAATCTGACGCTTATAAGCTTCATCAAAATCGGTGAGTGCATTGGGGTATTCCTTAAGGTAGTAGTGTGCCAGGCCTCGTTTCACCCAAATCGCATCATTCTCAAATCCTGAGTTAATCAACTTGGTATAATCCAGCAGCGCCTGCTTGTAACTTCCATCCTCCAAGAGTTGATCTGCGGAACTGTAAACCTGTTCGAGGGCCTGATTATCTGATTGGGCCAAAGAGGCCACTGAGATAAAAAGAATTAAAAAAATAGGGACAATTGCTCTCATTTGTACTCCTGTTAAAAAATTGGTTACCTGTAAATACATAAAACCCCCTTCTTGTAACCATTTTCAAAGAAACCGTCTATAAAAAAACCCCGCAGCGGATAGTCTGCAGGGCTTAGTTACTTCAGAATTACTCTTGGTTAGGGGCCATTTGATCCGATGTCGCCCTGTGATACGAGTACTTCAAGTTCCGAGAGACTCAGGTGTACATTGATGTAACCGGCATATTCCAGCAAATCAGTGTAAGTTACACTTCCACCGCCAGCCTCCTGGTCAAAGGCAGACACACTGGTCATGCTCATACCATTGGCATCAACGGACGTTAGCGAGATAGCAATTCCGCCCGGAGAGGCTACCGAACCCGTATGAATGTGCGCGGGGTGGTCTCCGGTGAATTCAATTCCGGAAA
>CAYGOW010000016.1:0-2221 GCA_964351425.1 uncultured Roseivirgaceae bacterium | reverse complement strand
CTCATAAAAAATCGCATTACCGGTGGCGCTTCCGCTCATCGGATAGGATACCATTTCACCCGTAAGCGCATTCTGACCTATGTCTCCCTGGGCTACCACTGTACCAATTTCCGCCAGGCTAAGGTGAACGTTGATGTATCCGTCATAATTAATCAATTCACCATATTCAATGGCATCACCCCCGTCAAGCATGGTCACATTTGTCCTGCTCAAACCAGTATTTCCATCCACATCTGACAGGGAAACAGCGATTCCACCACCTTCCGCAGCTGTATTAAAATGGATGTGAGCGGGATGCTCTCCGTCTTCGGGCGTCCCGGTTAAATCAAGAACGACCAGTGTTTCATTATTCAGTCGTTCGTAAAAGGTCGCGCTTCCTGAAACGCCGGATCCACTTCGTTCATCCAACGTGTAGGAAACCATGTCACCCGTCAGGACATTTTGTCCAATGTCACCTTGAGCGAGTAAAGTACCTATGTTATCAGTGCTTTCATGGACATTTACATACCCATCAAAAAGAATGAGTTCATTGTATGTAATTGCGGTTCCGTCATCAAGCGCAGAAACAATTGTAGTACTACTTCCCGATGCCCCGTCGACATCCTCCAGACTAATGGCGATACCACCGCCTTCTGCCGCGGTATTGAGGTGAATATGGGCAGGATGCATTCCGCCGGTTGATGTTCCGTTCAAATCAATCACGACCGTTGTATTCCCATTGCTCAGCTCGGCGAAGGTAACTGTTCCGCTAATCCCGGAGCTGCCTATTTCCGACAGTGTGTAAACTGTATTATTTCCATTCAGTGTGGGTCCTGCTTCGTCATCATCATTGCAGGCACTCAGCCAGAACATCGCCCCGACACACAGGAAGAGCGATATCCATCTCGTTGTAGCAGTTAAAAATTTCATCGTAGTTTGGTTTAGTTATATGAAGTATAACTGTATATACGAGGACACTGTTCAGAGTGATCTGCCAGAAACAAAAAATCCCGGCTGATCCGGGATTTTTCATGTAAGATTTTTAACAGTTTAGATGTGAATTACCTCATCATATGCAGCTGCAGCTGCCTCCATGACCGCTTCAGACATGGTAGGGTGCGGGTGCACCGTTTTAATGACTTCGTGTCCGGTCGTCTCAAGTTTTCTGGCAGATACTACCTCAGCAATCATCTCTGTGACATTGGCTCCAATCATATGTGCTCCAAGCCACTCACCATATTTCGCGTCAAAAATAACTTTTACAAAACCGTCCTTGGCACCTGCCGCGCTGGCTTTACCGGATGCTGAGAATGGGAATTTACCCACTTTTATCTCGTATCCGGCTTCTTTGGCCTGCGCTTCGGTATAGCCAACAGAGGCGATTTCAGGACTGCAATACGTACAACCAGGTATATTATTGTAATCCAGCGGTTCGGGTGACTGTCCGGCCATTTTTTCCACGCATATGATACCTTCTGCTGAGGCCACGTGCGCGAGAGCGGGTCCATGAACAATATCGCCGATGGCATAGATGCCGGGAATATTTGTTTTATAGAAATCATCCACCAGAATCTTGCCCTTGTCTGTAGCTACACCAATTTCCTCCAGGCCTATTCCTTCGAGATTGGTGGAAATTCCGACAGCAGAAAGTACCACATCACAATCCAGCTTTTCTTCGCCTTTCTTGGTTTTCACCGTGACCTTGCATCCCTTTCCTTTGGTATCAACATTCGTTACCTCTGCATTGGTCATAATATTGATTCCTGACTTTTTGAAGTTTCGCTCAAGTGCCTTGGAAACTTCTTCATCTTCCACCGGAACAATTCGCGGCATGAATTCAACGATGGTCACTTCGGTGCCGATTGAATTATAGAAATAGGCAAACTCAACACCAATGGCTCCGGAGCCGACGATTACCATTTTCTTAGGCATCTTGTCCATCACCATGGCTTTACGGTAGCCAATAATTTTTTCATTATCAATTTTCATGGCAGGCAGTTCCCTTGACCGGCCACCTGTGGCTACAATTATGTTGTTCGCCTCGTAGGTAGTAACCTTGCCATCTTCTGCCTTGACCTCAATCTTTTTCCCGGGCTTCAATGTTCCAAAGCCCATAATGGCATCGATTTTATTCTTTTTGAAAAGAAACTGAATACCCTTGCTCATGCCATTCGCCACGTCCCGGCTTCTCTTAATCATACCCTCGAAGTCAACTTCGGCCCCTTTCACCTTGATGCCGTAA
>CAYGOW010000015.1:9916-20360 GCA_964351425.1 uncultured Roseivirgaceae bacterium | reverse complement strand
CCGGTACAAAGTGGGCAGTCATTAACCGTTCGCCGTAGTAGCTTTGACGAGGGGGATGTAACAATCTCTATGATGGATCTGCAAGGCAGGGTCATTATGAATTGGAAGATGACGGATACAGCCAGTATGGAATTAAAGATGCCGGAAACGTTGAATAAAGGAATCTATCTCCTGGAAATTTCCGGTGGAGGGAAAAAGAAACTACACCGACTTGTTCTCCAATAAACCTCTCATGCCTGTAAGCATGGTTTCGCAGAGTTTATCAAGATCATATTTGTGTGCCCAGTTCCATTCATTTCTGGCAATGCTGTCGTCGATCGATGAAGGCCAGGAAGAAGCAATCTTCTGTCTGAAGTCAGGGGCATAGGAGACGGTAAAATCGGGTATGTGTTTCACAATTTCGTTGGTAATTTCTTCCGGCGTAAAACTCATGGCCCCCAGGTTGTAACTGGATCGCACCGTTAATTGGTCTGCCTCCGCATCCATCAATTCCAGCGTGCCCCGAATCGCATCATCAATGTACATCATGGGCAACCGTGCATCTTTCTCCAGGAAGCATTCATATTCCTTTTGAGCAAGCGCCTGAATGAAAATGTCAATGGCGTAATCCGTTGTGCCACCTCCAGGCTGGGCTTTGTAGCTAATGATACCCGGATAACGGATGCTTCGGACATCCACACCGTAATTCTCGAAATAATACTGGCACCAGCGTTCTCCTGCCAGCTTGCTGATTCCGTAGACCGTATTGGGGTCCATCACTGTTTTCTGCGGGGTATTATCCTTGGGTGTGGACGGGCCGAATACGGCAATCGAACTTGGCCAGAATACCTTGTCTACCTTATGTGACTTGGCTACCTCGAGTACATTCAATAAACTATCCATGTTTAACCGCCAGGCAAACTGAGGGTCCTTCTCTCCCTTGGCAGAAAGGATTGCGGCCAGGTGATAAATTTGGGTAACACTATTTTGGCTCACAAGACTTTCCAGCGCACTTCGATCCATCACATCAAGTACTTCAAAGGCATAGTCCGGTTCATCTACAGGACGGCGTATATCAGAGGCAATTACAGCTTTCCGCCCAAACTTGTTACAAAGGGCTTCGGTCAGTTCGGATCCCAGTTGTCCTAATGCCCCTATTACCAAAATTTTTGTCATGAATGAATGGATTGAAATGAGACTGCGAAATTAGCGATTTCAAACGATCTAAACCAAATGGAAGGGTATAGCTGAATGTAGTATATTTGTAGTCGATGGATTTCTCAGAATACCTGGTCAGTAAAAAAATTAATGAAGCCCCTTTCAGGGAGGGTGACCCTGATCTCTATCAGGAATTCCGGCAGCTCTTTGCCGCAATGCACCCTAAGAGCTTTACCATGCAAAAATTGTTTTTGATCAATGGCATTCGACGACGTTATCCGTTGCCTGTCCAGGCAGCTACCGATGTCAAAAAGGCACCGTCAGGTCGTCCAAAGATGCCGGTTCGGAAGCCTGCTCGCGAGGGTGGCGTCGCGGATCAGAAACCTTCCGGCAACCGGGCGAAAACAAGTACAGGTAAACCCCTGTTCAAACCACGGCCTTTGAAGCCAAAAATTTCAGGCAGTGACGCAAAAGGAAATGACGCTGCAGGTGCGAAGAAGCCAGCGAGGCCTGTGATGAAACCTAAAATGCCAACGCCAAAGACCGGTGAAGGCGAGGGCGGAGGAAGTCAAGAGAAGCCGGTAAAGCGCAATCGACCGGTCATGAAGCCTAAAATACCTGCTAAACCAAGCGAAGATGCCCCGGAGAAGAAGGCGATCAGGCCTAAGCCATTGATGAAACCGAGAATACCCGGTAAGAAGAAAGAATCCGGAGAAGAGAATACTTCGCCAAAAGCCCAGGAAGAGAAACAGGAATCAAAGAAGAAAAGTAAACCTATCATAAAACCGAGAAAAAAGAACGATTAATATGTATACGTTAAAAGATAAATTGTCAGCGGAACTTTCGGAACTCAAGGAATCTGGTTTGTACAAAAGGGAGCGGGTGATCGTTACCCCTCAAGGGGCAGTGATCCGGACAGATTCAGGCAAAGAAGTGATCAATTTCTGTGCAAATAATTACCTGGGATTATCTTCCCACCCACGTGTCGTAGAGGCCGCCAAAAAGTCCATTGACAGCCATGGCTATGGCATGTCATCCGTGCGGTTTATCTGCGGGACCCAGGATATCCATAAAACGCTGGAGCGCAAGATTTCAGAATTTCTCGGAATGGAAGATACCATTCTGTATGCCGCTGCATTTGATGCGAATGGGGGTGTATTCGAACCGTTGTTGGGCCCCGAGGATGCTATTATTTCAGATGCCCTAAATCATGCGTCAATTATTGACGGGGTACGCTTATGTAAAGCCATGCGGTACCGTTATGCCCATAATGATATGCTTGATCTGGAGAATCGATTAAAGGAAGCGAGGGCGGCAGGCGCAAAGAATATCATTATAGTTACTGACGGTGTTTTCTCGATGGACGGGACCATTGCGCAGTTGGACAAGATTTGTGACCTGGCCGAGAAGTATGATGCCATGGTGATGAGCGACGAATGTCATTCGACCGGATTTATGGGTAAGACGGGCCGGGGCGTTCATGAGCACCATAATGTTATGGGCCGGGTTGACATTATTACGGGGACCCTTGGTAAAGCATTGGGGGGAGCTTCAGGAGGTTTTACGGCTGCACGTAAAGAAATTGTAGAGATGTTGCGCCAGAAATCGCGCCCCTATTTATTCAGCAATACGCTGGCACCATCCATCACCGGGGCTTCGATTGAAGTGATTGATTTATTAAGTGAAACGACCGAATTACGTGACAAGCTGGAGGAAAATACCATGTATTTCCGGAAGGCGATGACAGATGCCGGATTTGACATTAAGCCGGGAACCCATGCCATTGTCCCGATCATGTTGTATGACGCGGCATTGTCGCAGAAATTTGCCGATGCGTTATTGGAAAGAGGGATTTATGTGATCGGATTCTTCTATCCGGTGGTACCGAAAGGGCAAGCACGAATCCGGGTACAAATGTCAGCGGCACATACTCGTGAACATCTGGATACAGCCATCCAGGCATTTACTGAGATAGGAAAGGATTTAGGCGTGCTGGATAGCTAAGATCAGGCTTCTTTCGGTATGACCGAGGTATTCTCCAACGAACCCTCAGTAGCTATTTCCGAGGATTGTTCCTGCTCGTCTGTCAGGTATTCATTGATGCCTTTTCGTAATTCCTGTGTGGACAGGTTATGTTCAAGTTTTCCGTTTTTGGCAAGGGAGAATTGACCGGTTTCTTCTGAAACTACGAGTACAACCGTGTCAGTCACTTCTGACATACCCAGTGCCGCACGATGGCGCAGGCCAAATTGAGCCGGCAGGTTTTCACTTTCGGAGACAGGAAGGACACACCGGGCCGCTTTAATTTTTCCCTTGTAAATGATGACAGCTCCATCATGGAGGGGGCTGTTCTTATTAAAAATGGAAAGAAGCAATCGTTTACTCAGGACAGCCTCAATTTCATCACCTGATTCCGCATAAAACTTCAGTGCAGAATCCCTGGAGAAGACGATCAGTGCACCTGTATTGGTCCCGCCAAGTGATTTTATCGCTTCGATCACCGGCGTGATATTGAATCCGGCTTCACGGTTTCTCTTTTTCAGTCTGAAAAAGGACCGGAAAGAATCCATCTTGCCAAAGTCGGTTGTTTTGCCCAGAAGAAGGAGGAACTTTCTGATTTCCGGCTGAAAGAGAATGATGGCTGCCAATACTCCGTATCCCATAAATTGCCCGAGGATGGACCCCAGCAACTCCATTTGCGCTGCACGTACAATAAGGTAAATGAGATAGAGGGACAGGACACCCAGGAAGATTTTTACGGCAACCGAACCGCGCATAAGTTTATATACCTGATACAACAGGATAGCGACCAGCAAAATATCGATCATATCGACCCAGCTGATTTCGAGGAACCCTATGCTAAATAAAAATATCAAGGCATTAATTACTTACGTATCCTACTAATTCTATTGCTTCCTTTGCCTGCCGTACGTCGTGAACCCGGAGTAATTGTGCACCCTTAAGAAGGGCAACAGTATTCAGGACCGTTGTTCCGTTGACCGCCTCGGCGGGGGGAATATTAAGCCTCTTATAGATCAGTGACTTCCGGGACAACCCTACTAGTAAAGGTAGACCTAAACTGTGAAAATAGGTTAAATTTTCCAGTATATAATAATTCTGATCAATCGATTTTGCAAACCCAAACCCCGGATCGAGGATAATTTCACGGATACCGGCAGTCATTGCCTGATCGACCTGATCCCGGAAGTAGTTCCACATGGATAACAAAATGTCATCGTAGTCAGTTTCCTTTTTCATGGTTTGAGGGGTGCCCCGCATATGCATCAGGATATACGGCACACCAAGAGCTGCCACCGTTTGATGCATTTCCAAATCCAGTTTCCCCCCGGAAACATCATTGACCATGTGTGCTCCTGCATTCACCGCTGCCTTTGCAACGCTTGCACGGAATGTGTCAATGGATACAACACAATCGGGGTAGTGTTTTTTAATGGATTCAATGATTGGGAGTACACGATCAATCTCCTCTGCCTGCGAAATATCCTGCGCATCCGGGCGAGTGGAATACCCGCCCACATCAATGCTGAATGCGCCTTCATGAAGCATTTTATCTACCTGTGCCAGACAGGCATCCTCCTCCGTAAAAAGTCCTCCATCACTAAAGGAATCGGGTGTTACGTTAAGAATCCCCATGATCAGCGGAGGCGACATCGGGTATATTTTATCCCTGATCCTGAGTGTATTTTTCCGGTAAAATAATGTATCTTGGCGCACGTTGACGGAATGCATTTTTATAAAAGATAAGGATTAAAGTTGATAGACAAAACCGTCAGAAAATGCCGGGATCTTTTTGAAAAAAAGACACACGATTATGGTACAGCCTGGCGAATTCTCCGATTACCCTCCATAACTGATCAGATATTAATTAAGGCTCAACGGATCCGGTCCCTCCAGGAGAAGAAAGAGCAGCGGGTAGGAGATGATATCCAGGGTGAATTTGTTGGAATCATCAACTATTGCCTCATGGCATTAATGCAGCTTGAATTGGACGAAAACGCCCCGCTTGAAATGTCATTTGAAGAAGTGGCCCCGCGCTATGATCGGGCAGCTGAGGACACGCTGACATTGCTTACACAAAAAAACCATGATTATGATGAAGCCTGGCGAGAGATGCGGGTAAGCTCGATTACGGATATTATCCTGATGAAACTCTACCGTGTCAAGCAGATTGAAGATAACAAAGGCACTACGCTTGTTTCGGAAGGTATCGGGGCCAATTACCAGGATATGATTAATTATTCAGTATTCTGTTTGATCAAGCTAAATTATGCGCAAAATGATGAGTAAATTCATTGATATCTTCTCCAGGATCTTCGTAGGGGCACTATTTATTTTTTCAGGACTCGTCAAAATCAATGACCCGGTTGGGACTCAAATTAAGCTGGAAGAATACTTTACCGTATTTGCTGATTCATTTGCTTCGTTTTTCAGCGTGTTTGTTCCTTATGCTCTGCCGATTGCCATGTTCATTATTGTACTCGAATTGGTGCTGGGTGTCGCGGTATTGATCCAATACAAAATGAAATACACGGCCACTATTTTATTGGCCCTCATGGTATTTTTTACCCTTCTTACCTTCTATTCGGCCTACACCGGAAAAGTCACGGATTGCGGATGTTTTGGTGATGCGATCCCTTTGACACCCTGGGAATCCTTTACGAAGGACATCATTCTCATGGTATTTGTCCTGCATCTTTTCTGGTACAGAAATCGACTGCGTCCAATGGTATCTGAAGGCATGGGTACGACCATCGTTGGCCTTGCGGTTATTATTTCCACAGGAATTGGTTGGTATGCCATTGCCCACCTTCCTTACATTGACTTCAGGCCGTATAAAATTGGCAATAGTATCCCGGAGAAAATGTTGCCTGATGAAGATCCTATTCTTGAATATGTTTTTTTAAAAGACGGTGAGGAGATTGTCTCAGATAAATATCTTACTCCCGAGGATGGCTATGAGTACGTAGATTCCTATATTGTTAATGAAGAAGCCTCTACACCCAAGATAACAGATTATCAGGTAGTGGATGTGGAAGGGAATGATTTTACAGAGGAAACATTTAGCGGAACCAAACTGGTATATATCTTTTACAACGTCGATAAAGCAGATATTGACGCCATGAATGAGATTGTGACGCTGACACGTGAGTTGGAGGGCGAGCTGGATGTAATTGCATTCACAGCATCCTCCCCAGCGGCATTTGAAGCCTTTCGACATGCGCATCAGTTGGCAGTTCCCTATTATTTTGTTGATGGGACTGTTTTAAAAGCCATGATCAGGGCGAATCCGGGAATCTTCCTGATGAGCAATGGTACGGTAAAAGGAAAGTGGCACGGGAATGATGTCCCAACAAAAGAAGAGATTCGTGAAAAGCGCTAAAAATATCTATTTGGTAGGTATGCCGGGTGCGGGTAAATCCACCCTTGGTAAGACCCTGGCACATGCCATGGAGAGAGATTTTGTCGACCTGGATGATGTGATTGAAGAGCAAATGGACATGTCCATTTCCCAAATTTTTTCAGAGCTGGGAGAATCTCAGTTTCGCATTGCGGAAAAACGCGCCCTGGAATTTGTCATGATGAATGATCACCAGGTTATCGGAACCGGTGGGGGAACGCCCTGTTTCTTTGACAACATGGATCAAATGAACAAAAATGGAATAACTGTTTTCTTAAATCCACCTGTACAGACGCTTATCGATAGGATTAAAGCTGATTTTAAGGAACGCCCTAAGCTTGCTCAATCGTCTTCTTTGATTGAAATCCTGCAACGGACCTTTGAGGAGCGCAAGTCATTTTATCAAAAAGCTCACATTACCTTATCGGATTCAAATATATCAGCCCCTGATATACTTGATGCCTTAGAAAGTGAAGCCTAAAGTAAGCATCGCACGAGTCGACTGAGTATCTATACTGGCCACATCGCCGGTAGGAAACGGTGATACGCTAAATCTCTGCTCAATGCCTGTAACAATTCCTAAATCAATATAGAAATTGGGGGTTTTTATTCCTGTTCCAAAAGAGAACTGGTCGTCTGCATTGTCAAATCCATCATCTATTGGATCATCAAAGTGCGCAAAACCTGCACGGAACCTGAAGACATCCAATCGAAATTCTGCACCCAACCGGTAATTAAGCGCTGAATTAAAGCCTGCGATGAGTTGGTTATCGAATGAAAAATTACCTTCTGTAGGCCTTCTTAAATTGGCATTGGAATAATCAATTGACTCTACTTCTCCTGATATGAATCCATGCTTGCCAATAAATACACTGGCTCCTGCCTTAAGTCGACCAGGTGTCCTGACATCATATCGAAAGGATGGGTATAGAAAGCCATCAGAGAAAAATTCTCCGTCAGTGTATTCTGTTTGAAGGGAAACTTCACGGGTTTGCTCCATACTGAAGAGTGACGGAGTCGTATAAGAAACCCCAACGAGTATCGGTGCGATTGGCCGGACAATGAGTCCGAAGGTACCGTTGATTCCTCCGCCATCGATGCTGTAGCGATCATTAAGTATCATTCGGCGCAGGTCGCTTCGTGAAGGTTCTTCAATGTATTGCCTGCGAACATCCTGTTGCATGAAAAATATGCCAAGGCCTACACCAAAATAAACCTGATCATTATAATTCATACCATAGGAGAGAGATGTTTGATAATTTGCACCGCGTGTTCGGATTGTTTCGTATTGGTAAGTAGGATCATCTTCCGTGGGAAAACCTAAATCGTCACCACGGTAGGTATTACGGTCATAGAATAAATATTCTCCGTTATCCCTTTCCAGTAGATTAACTGACCGTGGGAAACCATTTATGAAGACTTCAGCCTGACCTTCATCAGGCACTGAAAACAAATCGATCAATCCAACATTTAACGCAAGCAGGGAGAAATCATCCGGCACAAGATCATCAAATCCGTTTTCAGCATTGACTGAATAGTCGACAAAATCATACTGTGAATTAAACCCTTCATAGGAGTACTCATTTTGGAAATTTGCGACACGATTAACCGTAATTCCGAAGCTTCCTCCTTTGAACCCTTCATTATTCGGCTTTGATTTATTTATAACCACGCCAAAATTGGCGATGTTAAAATTTGTTCGTGAATCATCGAGTTGCCCTTGCAGGTAACGGCCATCCGATGAGGAAAAATTTAAAGCAGGGGTGATGCTAAAATCACTCCGATTATAAAACCCCAACCCGGCTGGATTGATTGAAGCACTGGAGATATCTCCGCCAAGCGCCGTTCCAACCCCACCAATTCCCTGAATCCTGGCCGAACCACCCGGGTAAAGCAGCATAAGGTCCAAAGCCGTTTGGCTGAAGTTCGTGGCATCCTGAGCCTGTACCGTAGTGTTCAGGCAAAGGAATGCCAGGCTTATGATGATAAGCTTTTTCATTTTTCTTAGAACTTGATTAAACGTATTCGCTACTATTCTTAGTTACCACGGCTCGATCCACCTGACGAACGTGATCCGCCTGATGATGACCTGCTGGCTCCTCCTGACGAACGACTTCCACCTGAAGACGAACGGCTGGGAGAATATCCGCTTCCTGAACTAGATCGGCTTGGTGTATACGACCGGCTTCCTGAACTTGAGCGGCTCGGAGTATACGACCTGCTGCCGGAATTCGATCGGCTCGGAGTATACGAACGACTACCTGAGTTCGAACGGCTTGGTGTGTACGTCCTGTTACCGGACGAACTACGCCCGTTGTATACAGGTGATGTTGACCGATTATACGAAGAATTCGGAGTGTACGAACGCGACGTGCTTCTGGTTGATGAAGAATACGCCTGACGTGTACGAGGTGAATAATTCGAACTAGTCGATACTGATCGTGTCCGTGATGTTACATCTCTTGAAGAATAAGCTGTATTCTTCGATGCAGTACGTGTGCGACGATAATAGTTGCTTTGTGGATCCGCAGTACGACTTGTACGTGACGTAGCGACAGCCGTTCTGGATCGTGATGAATAATCGCGACCTACAGCAGTGCGCGAGGTTACAGCACTTCGATCCGTGGCGGTGCGACCATATGTTGCACCTGATACAGAAGAGCGACGTGTTCCGGCGAAACCAGTTGATCCGCGTGATGGACCTGCACCTCGACGTACGTTATTACCGTACTCAGGATAGTTATTAATGATAATGGTGTTACCCCATGGGTTCCCCCATCCGCCATAGCCCCAGCCAGGACGACCATATCCATACCAGCCACCGGCATAGCCATAGCCCCAGAATGGATCGTACCAAGGATTATATCCCCAGCCTCCACCATAGAAGCCTCCATAAAATGGACTACCCCAACGATAAGGGTTACCCCAGCCCCAGGCACCTCCGCCCCAGCCAAAGCCGAAACCAATACCAATGGATACATTCCACCCGCGGTTAAATCCCCACGGCGAATAAAAATTATTTACCGGATAGCCAAAACCACCTCCGCCATAGTAATTGTAATTGTTTACAACGGGCGTTTGATAGTCAGACCCCTGATAATCCTGAGGACTTGCGTTTGAATAATACTCATCTTCACCGGATGTACTTTCCGCTGTATTTGTAACGCCATAGCGTGAAATGTACTCAGGGTTCACATTTTGCTCAGAATAACTTCCTTCATTATTCTGTACAAATGCCTGAGCCTCTTCTGCATTGGCTTCAATTTCTTCAACAAGAACCGCATTGGAAGCTTTCGCTTTACGATCCTTCTTGGTAAAATACATGTCATCATACTCCACGTCCTGGGCCATGCCCGGAACGATCAATCCTACTAAAAGACCGAGGAGTACTGCGGTGAATTTTATTGGGGCTTTCATAATGTATTATTTTTGTACTATAAACTTAATTCATTAAACGTCAAAACCCAAAAAATGGATTTGTCTATATTTGCTGTCAAGACGTTTCAACCTAAAATAATCAAAAACTATACCAAAAATTAAAATGGCCAAAGGATTACCTAAAAGAAACGAAGATTATTCACAGTGGTACAATGAACTGGTTAAAAAGGCTGACCTGGCCGAACACAGCCCTGTTAGGGGATGCATGATCATCAAACCCTATGGTTTTAGCATATGGGAAAAGATGCAGCAAGCCATTGATCAAATGTTCAAGGATACCGGTCATAGTAACGCTTATTTTCCATTGTTCGTTCCAAAATCCTTTTTGAGCCGTGAAGCGGACCACGTAGAGGGGTTCGCCAAGGAATGTGCTGTGGTAACACACTACCGGTTAAAAAATGCAGAGGATGGCAGCGGGGTGATCGTCGATCCGGATGCCAAACTTGAAGA
>CAYGOW010000015.1:5002-9906 GCA_964351425.1 uncultured Roseivirgaceae bacterium | reverse complement strand
CGTCCCACCTCGGAAACAGTCATTTGGAATACCTATAAAAACTGGATACAGTCCTACCGTGACTTGCCCATCCTACTGAACCAATGGGCCAATGTAGTGCGCTGGGAGATGCGTACGCGCCTTTTTCTGCGTACAGCAGAGTTTTTATGGCAGGAAGGACATACCGCGCATGCAACGCGTCAGGAAGCTGTCGAGGAGACACTGCAGATGCTGGATGTGTACGCAACTTTTGCTGAAGAATATATGGCAATGCCTGTAATCAAAGGGGTTAAAACGGAAAGTGAACGCTTCCCGGGAGCAGTGGATACCTATTGTATCGAGGCACTTATGCAGGACGGAAAAGCCCTTCAGTCAGGCACATCACATTTCCTCGGCCAGAATTTTGCCAAGGCCTTTGATGTCAGGTTTGCTGACAAGGAAGGAAAGCTGGAGTATGTTTGGGGCACATCCTGGGGGGTAAGTACCCGTTTAATGGGAGCCCTGATCATGGCGCATTCTGACGATGACGGATTAGTATTGCCTCCAAAACTCGCACCTATTCAGGTGGTTATCGTACCAATCTTCAAATCTGAGGAGCAATTGGCGTCCATAAAGGAAAAAATCAGTCCCATTATGGGAGAATTGAAAGATGCTGGCATTTCCTGTAAACTGGATGACCGGGATACGCATTCTCCGGGCTGGAAATTTGCTGAATACGAAATGAAAGGGGTGCCTGTCCGACTAGCTGTAGGCCCCAGAGACCTGGAAAATGGCACGATTGAGGTAGCGAGGCGAGATACAAAGGAGAAGACGGTTATGCCACTTGATGGTGTTGTTGCGCATATCCAGGCATTAATGGTTGAAATCCAGGATTCAATCTATCAAAAGGCATTTTCATTCCGCAAGGAGCGGACCACGCCAGTAGATGATTTCGAGCAATTTAAAAATGTGCTGGATACGACCGGTGGTTTTGTTCTTGCTCATTGGGATGGAACGGCGGAGACTGAGGAGAAAATTAAGGAAGAAACCAAGGCTACCATTCGTTGTATTCCTCTTGACCAAAAAGAGGAGGCGGGCGTTTGTGTGTATTCCGGCCAACCTTCCAGGGGTCGTGTGATCTTTGCCCGGGCGTACTAATCAACCTATATGTCGGTTGTCTGACGTATCTTACACGCGACTCCTTCGTAATTATTGCTAGCAATGTCCGAACAACACATTTACGTCATAATTCCTGCTTTTAATGAGGAACAAAGTATTGGCAAGGTGATCGCGGATATCCCTGCATCGAAGGTCAGGGAGGTGATTGTGGTGAATAATGCATCGACAGACGGCACCCGGGATGTGGCAGAAACAGCCGGGGCCACTGTATTGGATGAGCCACGACAGGGGTATGGACAAGCCTGTTTGACCGGGATAGCCTATGTTTCCAAAAAGGCCCAAGGTGACGACATTATTGTTTTTTTGGATGGGGATTATTCGGACTATCCGGAAGAGCTTGTTAAAATTGCTGCCCCGTTAGAATCGGGGAAAGCGGATTTGGTGATTGGCTCCAGGGCCCTGGGAAACCGGGAGAAAGGCTCGATGACCCCACAGCAGGTATTCGGTAACAAATTGGCCACATGGATGCTTAAGGTTATGTACGGTGCCCGTTTTACCGATTTGGGTCCGTTCCGGGCTATTCGTTTAAGAGAACTGTCTGGTCTTGGGATGAAGGACACGAATTATGGCTGGACGGTTGAGATGCAACTAAAGGCAGTGAAAAAAGGTTTGAAATGTGAGGAAGTTCCCGTAACCTACAGAAAACGCATCGGATTCAGTAAGGTATCCGGAACAGTGAAGGGTACAGTAATGGCAGGATATAAAATTATTTGGACAATTTTGAAATACGCGTAATGCTCGAATGGGGTATCATTATATTGTATGCTTCCTTTCTGTTGTTCATATTCCTGTTCAGCCTGGGACAACTTCACCTGACGGTACATTATCTGCGTGCACAGCGAGCGCAAAAATCCGGTAATCAGCCAATTCAGGATTATCCGCAGGTAACTGTACAGCTACCACTGTACAATGAGAAGTACGTGGCCGAACGATTGATCGATCAGATATGCCAATTGAAATACCCCAAGGATAAGCTGGAAATTCAGGTTTTAGACGATTCTACTGACGAAACGGTTGAGATTGTTAAACAACGCGTGGTAAAATGGCAGCAGGACGGAATTGACATTCTCCACGTCCGCCGGCCCGGGCGGGAAGGATTTAAAGCCGGAGCCCTTGCCTACGGACTTGACCAGGCAAAGGGAGAATTTATCGCCATATTCGACGCGGATTTTATGCCCGAACCTGATTTTTTAATTCGGACAATAGCAGCATTTGGTCCGGATACAGGAGTGGTTCAAACACGCTGGGGCCATCTGAACCGCGAATATTCCATGCTTACCCAGCTTCAGGCCTTCGGATTGGATGCGCATTTTTCTGTCGAACAAACCGGAAGAAATCACGCCGGGAGTTTTATAAATTTTAATGGTACCGGGGGTGTATGGCGTCGCGAATGCATCATTGACGCCGGTGGTTGGTCGGCCGATACGCTTACAGAAGATCTGGATCTGAGTTACCGCGCGCAACTGAAAGGATGGAAATTCAAGTATCTTGAAGATTGTATCTCTCCGGCGGAGTTACCTGTTATTATGCCTGCCATAAAATCGCAGCAGTATCGTTGGAATAAAGGGGCGGCTGAAACTGCCCGTAAAAACCTGGGGAATGTATTCAGGTCCTCGTTGCCCTGGACAGGGAAAATTCATGCTTTTTTCCATTTGTTGAATAGTTCGGTTTTTATCTGCCTGTTTTTCGCTGCTTTGCTTAGCGTACCTGCTCTTTGGGTGAAAGTGACCTATCCGGATTTTACCCCTGTTTTTCATACAGGCATTATATTCCTGATCGGCTTTTTATCAATTACCTGGTTTTACTGGGTGGCTGTTAAATATACCCGAAAGCAAAAAAGACATGTTGGATTTTTTCTCAAGACCTTCCCTATGTTCCTTATTGTGAGCATGGGTTTATCATTGCATAACGGGATCGCAGTGCTTGAGGGCTTACTAGGAATCAAGTCACCGTTCATAAGAACGCCAAAATTTAACATTACCCGTAAGCAAGACCGGTGGCAGGGAAATTCCTATGTTTTCCCCAAAATAACGCTGACGATTTTACTCGAAGGTATTTTGGCATTGTACTTTACGGGGGCCTTGATAGCTGCTATCGTCTGGAACGATTACGGACTTTTTATATTCCACGGCATGCTTGCCCTTGGATTCGGAATAGTATTTTATTATTCTGTGAGACCAATAAATGAGCATGCCAGTACCTGATAGATCAACCTGGAAGTGGTGGACAGTTGCTTTCAGCCTGTTGCTTCTCCTTACCTACAGCGGTTATTTTCTTCAGCGTCATCAATCCATCCTGCTTGGTGCGCTCTTCACGACGATGTTTTTGGCATATGCCTGGTTGTGCATCAACCGGCGTCGCGTTTCCTTAGACAGTCACTTTTATGCGGGACTTGCCTTTCGGCTTGTTCTCCTGTTGATGATCCCAAACCTTTCTGATGACATTTACCGGTTTATCTGGGACGGACAGCTTACCTGGCATGGCATTCATCCATTTGCGAACGTACCTGCGTATTACGCGCTTGAGGGGATTCCGCCTTTCTTGTCAGGAGAATTATATGAGTTATTAAATTCAAAGGATTATTTCACGGTTTATCCACCGGTGAGCCAGTTCTTTTTCACCTTGACCGTTGCTATCACGCATGGGGACATATTCTGGTCGGCCGTGATATTCCGGGCTTTGCTGATAGCTGCCGAAGTCGGAAGCTTTTTTCTCCTGAAAAAGTTGGCTTTTATGCAGGGTATTGATCCGCGCCGAATTTCCTGGTATTGGCTGAATCCTTTGGTTATCCTTGAAATCACCGGGAATCTCCATTTTGAGGGATTTATGATCCTCTTTATCTTTCTTTCAATTCTCCTGATCCTAAGTCGCCATGTGTGGATGGCCGGAGTCTCGCTGGGCCTGGCAATCGGGGTGAAGTTGATCCCCCTTCTTTTCCTTCCGGTGATATGGAAACAGATAGGTACGAGGGCTTTTATTCAGTTTGCACTCGGAGTTGCGGGCGCATTGCTGGTTTATTCCCTGCCGTTCTTTGACTGGGCATTCGTACAGGGCCTTGGTGATTCACTAACGCTCTATTTCCAGAAATTCGAATTCAACGCCAGCATCTATTACATCGTCCGAGAGGTGGGCTGGTGGTACAAAGGCTACAATATCATTGGTACGGCCGGACCGTATTTGGGGGCTATGACCTTCTTCCTCGTACTTGCTTTCGCCTGGCGGCATGCGGTCGCAAGAATTCAACTGACGACAGCCATGGGGATATCGCTGACCATTTACCTGTTACTGGCAACGACCGTGCACCCGTGGTATATTCTCCTGCTCGTGGCATTGATGCAATTCCAGTCCTTTCACTATCCGGTCGTCTGGAGCGGTCTGATTGTATTGTCCTATATCGGGTATAGTCAGACGGGGTACCAGGAAAATTTATGGATTACACTTTTTGAATATGCTGTTGTTGTCGTATATATGGGATATGAATTTATTTCACGTAAGCGGCTTCAGTTTAACCCATTTTACCAGGCTCCGCTGGGGTAGCCTCCTGCTGGTCCTGTTAGTTTCAGGAATTTCTTCGTGTATGGCACAACATGACAAACTGGATGACGAGCTTAAATCGCTGTTAAAAGGCAGTGTCCCGTATATTTCACCCATGGAATTGAAAGAGCGCCTTGATACCGGGAAAGTAGTCATTCTGGATATCCGTTCGGATGAAGAGCAGAAGGTCAGCCATATTCCGGGCGCCATGTTTGTGAATTATGATGATTTTA
>CAYGOW010000015.1:0-4992 GCA_964351425.1 uncultured Roseivirgaceae bacterium | reverse complement strand
TCCGGCAGATATCGCCTCCGTCCCGAAAGATGATACGGTGATTGTATATTGTTCGGTGGGCTACAGAAGTGAAAAAATAGGAGAAAAGCTGCAGGATATGGGTTATTCCCATGTATTCAATCTGTACGGAGGGATCTTTGAGTGGAAGAACGAAGGGTTTGAGGTGGTCACGGAGAATGGTGCGGAGACCGACAGTGTCCACACGTATAACAAAGCCTGGTCGAAGTACCTGGAGAAAGGAATTAAGGTATATGAGTGAAGGTAAGCTAATCATCTTTTTAAAGAATCCCGAACTTGGTCAGGTAAAAACACGCCTGGCCCAACAAATTGGAGACGATGCAGCCCTGGCGGTATATTTTAAGCTCATTCACCGTGTCCGTCAGGTTACGGATGAGGTAAAATTTGACAAAGCCGTGTATTATAGTCGGTTTGTGGATAAAGAAGATTACTGGGACAACCGTCGTTATACTAAATATTTGCAGAAAGGAAAGAATGTAGGCGACCGGATGAGCCAGGCGATCAAGGAAGTACTGGAGGAAGGATATAGTAAAGCGGTACTTATTGGCACGGACATCCTTGATTTACGGCCTGATATATTGGAAAATGCTTTTTCATTATTGGATTCAAACGATGTGGTCATCGGGCCCGCTAAAGACGGCGGCTATTATCTGATCGGAATGAAAGAAGCACATCCTGAACTATTTGATCTGGAGTACTGGAGCACGCCCAATGTATTTTCAGAAACGGTTAAACGGATTCATGCCGCAAAACTTACCTTTGCCAAAACAGATTTATTGCAGGATATCGATGAAGTGGCCGATTTGAAAGGTACCGATCTGTATGACGCTGATTAATCTGTAAACATGTCTCTACCCTCGCGATTTAAGACAAAGTAACCGGGTTCAGGCAGGCAGACGTTGTGTGACCTAACGAAGTTTATCCATATCCCGGATCAGGATTTGACGACGGTTGAAATTGATCAGGTTTTTCTCCTTAAGTTCATTTAATACCGTGGTTACGGTCTGACGGGAGGTTCCGGTTAAATCTGCGATATCTTTGTGGGTAAGCTTGGTTTTGATCATGGTTTCAAAACCCACCTTTTGCCCCTTCCATTCGGCAGCATCGCGTATAAATTCGACAATCCGTGTACGTGCGTCCTTAAAGACGAGTGATTCGACCTTGCGCTCCAGTTTCCTGATTCGTAATCCGATCAACTTGTAGATTTTAAAAGAAAACTCCTTGTTTTCAGCCATGAGGTCCTTCATTTCTTCCAGACTTACCGTACACAAGGAAGTATTTTTATCCATGGCCATGGCGAAATCTGATCGTTTTTCTTCTCCGGTAAGGGCCATTTCTCCGAAAATTTCACCGGTTCCCAGGATCGATTTTATTATTTCTTTCCCATCGTCGGTATAGCCGCCGATTTTCACGCGTCCATCGGCAATCATGTAAATGTTTCGCGCGTGTTCGTCCGGGAAATAAATAAATTCATTCTTGTCATAGAAATGAAACTCATGCTTTTGCTCTAAATGCTTAATTTTATGCGGGCACAAGATTTTGAACAGGTTGACATTCTCAAAATACCAAAGCGTTTGATCTTTGCTCATAATTAATTCTTCTTCAACTTAGCACACGATTATAAAGATAACACAAAATGCCCCTGAATTTATCCGCGATTTATATATATCCTGTAAAATCACTTCCGCCTGTTTCTGTGCACGATGCGGTGGCGGAGGACAGGGGACTTGCCGGAGACCGGCGGTGGATGCTGGTAGATGAAGGCGGACGATTTATCAGTTTACGTGAGGAACGGCAGCTGCTGCATTTTGTCATGGAAGAGCATGGCCAGGAATGGTGCATACGGTATGGGGATACCTCTTTATTAATTCCGAAAATACTGACTTCAGGCAAGGAAATGACGGTGACCATTTGGGAAGATAGCGTCCTGGCCTGGGAAGGAGAGGCCCAATGGAGTGAATGGTTCAGTAGTGTTTTAGGGAGGACCTGTAAACTGGTATATATGCCTCCGGAGGGTCATCGGCCGGTAAAATCCACCTGGCAGTTGGCAAATGAAGAGGTCAGTTTTGCCGACGGATATCCTTATTTACTTGTCAATGACGCCAGCTTGACTGCCTTGTCGGAAAAGACAGGAAAATTCATGGATGCGAGGCGGTTTCGCCCCAACCTTGTTTTTAGCGGCGGGGCTGTGTATGACGAGTTTACCTACAGGGAGGTGGCCATCGGGGAAGTCATCTTAAATGGGTTGAAACCCTGTATCCGATGTGTGGTGGTTACCCTGGATCCGGAGACCGGAGAGCAGAGCAAGGAACCCTTGAAAACACTGGCTTCAGAAGCGATTGAGGGAAACGTTGTATTCGGACAGCACGCGACATTAAAGCGCGCGGGCCGTTTGTCGATAGGCGACACCGTTACAATTCTTAAACGGAAAGATTCTCCCTATGAACCGCTTTAATTTCTATTGGTTATGTAACTTTACCCGGATTATTTAAGATTCATTCATGGCCTATTTATACGTAAAGGCACTTCATATTATTTTCATTGTTACCTGGTTTGCCGGTATATTTTATATCGTGAGAATTTTCATTTATCAGATTGAATCAAACGAACGGCCAGAGGAAGAAAGAAAGGTGCTGGTACCTGAATATAAACGAAATGCCAGGCGCTTATGGCTGGGGATTACCTGGCCATCGGCCATACTGACGCTGATTTTCGGAGCATGGTTATTATACTTGTCGCCGGATTATCTGAAGCAGGGATATATGCACGTGAAGCTTGGCCTGGTGGGACTGTTATATGTGTACCAGCTTCTGTGTCATCGAATGTATAAGCAATTACAACGGGACGAATACAAACATTCTTCCCAGCAACTTCGTTTCTGGAATGAAGTAGCAACAATATTTCTTTTTGCGATAGTATTTATAATCGTATTGAAGAGTGCTATGGACATGGTCTGGGGAATAGTATGGACGATCATACTTTCGCTGGTGCTGTACGTGGCCATTGTTATTTATAAAAAAATCAGATCAAAAGATGAGAATACGACTTCTTCTTAGTGTTATTTCACTACTATTTATTTTGCCAGGCTGTCAGCAATCTGCCGATGAGGACAAGAGCCTGCCTATTCTGGGGCGTAGAGAGGTAGTCAATAATGACACCATTTATCATCAAATCGCTGATTTTGCCTTTGTTGATCAGGATAGTTCATTGGTTACGGAAGCGACCTTTAAAGACAAGATATATGTCGCTGATTTCTTCTTTACCTCCTGTCCGACAATTTGTCCCGTAATGAAGACACAAATGCTGCGTGTTTATGAAGTCTTCGAGGAGGATCCGTCTGTGGCCTTTCTTTCGCATAGCATCGATCCGGAACATGATACAGTGGCGGTATTAAAAGAGTTTGCGAAGCGGTTAGGCGTTGAGTCAAGCAAGTGGCATTTTGTAACCGGAAAAAAAGCAGATATCTTTAAACAGGGGCAAACCAGCTACATGGTTACGGCTATGGAAGATGCTTCCGAACCAGGTGGATTTATTCACAGTGGGGCATTCATTCTGGTTGATAAAGAGCGTCATATCCGCGGCGTTTATGACGGTACAAAGGAAGAACAGGTTGATAAATTAATTCAGGATATTAGAATTTTAAAAAACGAATATAAAGGATGAGAAATTACCTCTTATTAACTATGACCATCGTATTCTTCACCGCCTGTGCTACGGGTGGCGGAGGTGAATCTGAGGAAAAGAAGGCAGAACAACCAGAAATGTCAGCAGAGGATGCGGTGAAATTTGAACAATACATGGTCGCTGGGGAGACGCTGTACCTGCAGTATTGTAGTCAGTGCCACCAGCCTATGGGAACCGGATTGAGTGAATTATATCCCCCATTGAAGGATTCGGATTATATGGAGAATAATTTTGAATCGGTTCTTTGTATTTTGCGTTATGGAAAAACCGGGGAAATTGTAGTTAATGGGAAGACCTACAATCAGATGATGCCTGCGCAGCCGCAATTGACGGATTTGGAAATCGCCGAGATAGCTACTTATGTATATAATTCGTGGGGACATAACCGTGGATTAATACCGGTTACAGAGGTGACGCCAGTTCTGAACGCCTGCGAAGGCGCCCAATAAATCAAATTGATTTAAGCGTAATCGATATCTTTTTATTCCCGTCTGGCGGAATAACAAACTTGCTATCTTTAAAGGAAGGAGCTCCAAACATGCCCATGGCATCATTTGAAAAGCCAAAGGGCTCTTTGGGAATGCCCATAATGTTCGTGTCAAGTTCCTCGTTGTCATTGATGTCATGGAAGAGGGAAATAGCATATTCACCGGCGGGCAGGTCATGAATATGAATAGTTACATTCGAAGCTTCGGCCTTCGCCGCTTTCATCACCAATGGTTCATCATTGGGGAAGGTTTCATCGGATGCGTGTAACGCTAACAAAATATTGCCTTCCTGCACTTCAATTCCTTTGACAGTTACCTCCAGTGAAGATTGCGCTGCCAATCCGGCAGGTAGAAACAGGGTCACAAGAAATAAGTAAAATACTTTCATGCTTAAACACTTTGCAAATGTCATGCCGTGGTTTACGGGAACGCTAAAAGTCATTTTGAGCAATTTCACGTAAGCGCTGATATTCTGCCACCACCGACTGGTAGGTTGCCGGAGAAACAAGTCCTTGAAGTGTCTCAAAACTTATTGAGGCGTACGTATCAAACTGGTTTTCAGCACAGCTGTAGATATATGCCTTCAGCAATTTAACGGAGCGCGGATTTACTTCCAGGGCGTTCAGGAGAATGTCATATTCTTCAAACGGATCGCTTTGCCCTAAAAAACCTGCCGCATGGATGGTAGCTTCTTCATTGAATGGATTGCTCCAGGCCAGCCAGGTATATTGCTCCCTGGCATTTGTTGAATCACCGCTGGCTTCCTTCAGCCTGGCAGCATAGTAATTCTTTTCGATTTCAT
>CAYGOW010000014.1:20388-20680 GCA_964351425.1 uncultured Roseivirgaceae bacterium | reverse complement strand
TAAAAAAATTATTTTTTCAATGGCCGGGGTAACCAAGACTTACCCGCCTCAGAAGACTGTTTTAAAAAACATATACCTATCCTTTTTCTACGGCGCCAAGATCGGCGTCCTTGGACTTAATGGATCCGGTAAGTCCTCCCTGCTGCGCATCATCGCTGGGAAGGATACGGATTATCGCGGAGAGGTAGTATTTGACGGATCCTATTCCATCGGGTTGCTTGAACAAGAACCCGAACTTGACAAAAACAAAACTGTTAAGGAAGTGGTGGAAGAAGGCGTCCAGGAAACCGTG
>CAYGOW010000014.1:0-20378 GCA_964351425.1 uncultured Roseivirgaceae bacterium | reverse complement strand
TTGAAGGAATTTGAAGAAATCAATTTGAAATTCTCCGAACCAGAGATCATGGAAGATCCGGATAAAATGAATGATCTCATTGAAAAGCAGGGAAAAGTTCAGGAGAAGCTTGATCAGCTCAATGCCTGGGAACTGGACAGTAAACTCGAACGCGCCATGGATGCCCTGCGCACGCCTCCGGCGGATGCACGTGTTGAGGTATTATCAGGCGGAGAAAAAAGACGCGTGGCATTGTGTCGCCTTTTGCTCCAGGAACCGGATATTTTGTTGCTGGATGAGCCGACAAACCATCTTGATGCAGAATCGGTGCATTGGCTCGAGCATCATCTGCAACAGTACAAAGGGACTGTCATCGCAGTAACTCACGACCGCTATTTCCTGGATAATGTGGCCGGATGGATCCTTGAACTTGACCGAGGGGAAGGAATTCCGTGGAAAGGAAATTATAGCAGCTGGCTTGAACAAAAGCAGAACCGCCTTGCCAAGGAAGAAAAAACAGAGTCAAAGCGCCAAAAAACTTTGGAACGCGAACTGGAATGGGCTCGCATGACCCCGAAAGGACGGCATGCCAAATCCAAAGCACGTCTCAATAATTATGATAAACTCCTGAATCAGGAAGTTAGCGAACGCGAACAAAAGCTCGAGCTATTCATTCCACCGGGCCCAAGACTTGGTGATAAAGTCATTGAAGCGCATGGTGTATCCAAGGCTTTTGGTGATAAATTATTATACGAAAACCTTGAATTCAATCTGCCCAAAGCGGGTATCGTTGGTATCATCGGACCAAACGGATCAGGTAAAACTACTTTGTTCAAGATGATCACCGGTCAATTGAGTCCTGATCAGGGAACTTTCGAAGTCGGCCCCACCGTAGATATTGCGTATGTCGATCAGGAACATGATGACCTGAAACCAGAAGAAACGGTATGGGAGGCCATCACAGGCGGTAATGAACTCATAAACCTGGGCGGAAAACAAATGAATAGCCGCGCTTATGTGAGCAAATTCAACTTTAACGGTACTGATCAACAGAAAAAAGTAAAGGAATTGTCCGGTGGTATGCGCAATCGTGTCCACCTGGCCATTGCCTTACGTCAGGGAGCCAATTTATTATTACTGGATGAACCCACGAATGATCTGGATGTAAACACCCTGCGCGCTCTGGAAGAGGCGTTGGAGAATTTTGCAGGATGTGCAGTGATTATATCGCACGATCGCTGGTTTCTTGATAGAGTTTGTACGCATATCCTGGCTTTTGAAGGAGATTCACAGGTCACCTGGTTTGACGGGAATTTTACCGAATACGAGGAGAACCGCCGGGAAAGATTGGGCGATTTAATTCCGAAGAGAATACGGTATAAAAAATTGACTTCATAAATGGCAAAGTACCTGATGCTGATTCGCCATGCAAAGTCCAGCTGGGACAATCCGTCACTGCGGGATTTTGACAGGCCCTTGAATTCTCGCGGACAACGAGACGCGCCTGAAATGGGTAGGAGATTGGCTAAAAAAGGTGTAATAGCTGACTTAATGTTGACAAGTCCGGCCAATAGAGCCCTAACCACCTGCCGAATCATCTCCGAAAAAATCGATTATCCCCGACAGGCCATTGAAGAAGATGAAGAAATCTATCATGCAGGTCCGTCAACGTTACTCGAAGTCGTTCGATCCATAGACAATAGCTGGCGTACCGTTCTGTTGTTTGGTCATAATCCCGGATTTACCGATTTTGCCAATGCGCTGAACAATACGGATATTGATAATATTCCGACCTGTGGTATTGTATCCTGCAAATTCGAGGTGAATTCCTGGGAGGATATAACCTTCGGCTCAGGAATTCAACTTGACTTTGATTATCCCAAAAAAAGACGGTAACTACAGAATAAACTCGCTCAGGTCTTTGTCTTTCACCAAACTATCCAGTTTGTCCTTGACCATCTCTTTGGTAATCACGATTTGAGCATTGGGGCCAATTTTGTCAGGCACATCGAAGAGAATCTCGTTGAGCAACTGGCTCATGACTGTGTGCAGTCTTCTGGCACCAATATTTTCCACTTCTGTATTGATCTTAAACGCAGTCTCTGCCAATTCCTTCAATGCCTCATCCTGGAACGAGAGCGTCACATCTTCAGACCCGAGTAAAGCTTCATATTGCTTGGTCAATGCATTTTTAGGCTCACGGAGAATGTGGTAAAAATCATCGACCGTAAGATTCTGCAACTCTACACGTATGGGAAAACGACCTTGCAATTCAGGGATCAGGTCAGAAGGTTTGGCCACGTGGAAAGCCCCGGCAGCAATGAACAGGATGTGATCGGTGTTGATCAAACCATACTTCGTATTTACAGTACTTCCTTCCACAATGGGCAATAAATCTCTTTGTACACCTTCACGACTGACATCCGGTCCTCCTCCACCTTGTTTTCTTGAGCCGCCAGCCACCTTATCGATTTCATCTATAAAAATAATTCCCGTATTCTGTGCCTTTTGGATTGCCATCTCCTTTACTTCGTCCATATCAATAAGTTTGGAAGCTTCTTCTTCGATCAGGATATTCCTCGCTTCGGCAATGGTCACTTTCCTTTTTTTATCCTTTTTGGGCATCATTCCACTGATCATCTCCTGCAGGTTAATCATGGATGATTCATCCATCATACCCCCTCCGATCATACCAATTCCTCAATTAGCAGGGTTCTTCACATTAATATCAATCTTTCGGTCTTCAAGTTCGCCGTTCCTGATTTTTTCCCGAAAGCGCTCGCGGGTACGTTCATTGAGTTCCGCATCATTCTGGGGTGTATTCTCCTGACCTTCGGCTGGCGTCGACGCCACAGGTCGTGTATTCTTGATAGGCGGAATAAGCGCATCCAGTATGATATCTTCAACAATCTTCTCGGCGCGTTCCTGCACTTCAGCTTTCTTTTCTTCCTTTACCAGGTTAACCGAATGTTCCACCAGGTCACGCACCATACTCTCCACATCCCTTCCGACGTACCCCACTTCGGTGAATTTTGAGGCTTCCACCTTCGTAAACGGTGCATTGGCTATTTTGGCCAGGCGCCTGGCTATTTCGGTTTTCCCAACCCCAGTAGCACCGATCATCAGAATATTGTTGGGAACAATATCCCCCCGGATATCATCCTTAACATTCATTCTCCGCCATCGGTTACGTAGGGCTATCGCTACATTCCGTTTAGCATCATGCTGTCCGATAATGTATTTATCCAGTTCTTCCACGATCTGACGTGGGGTAAAGTATTCTTCTGAATTTGTCATAATTTCTCTCCTATCTAATCTTTCCTAAAAGCCGGTTCATATCGGCTACAATTGTAAAATTGTGTGATCCTCCTGCCGCATGATATCCGCCCCGGCTATACGCTAATTCAAAGGCTTTTACCCGAAACATAATTCCGAAAGAAAACCCCGCCAGGCCGGAGGCTTCTTCTAATCTTAACTCCTGGCGAATTAAATGGGTATAGCCCATTCGGATATTTACATGCTGACTTAATAGTAATTCTGCTCCAATGGTTAAATGCCTGAATAATTCATCCGCTGTACCAATCTCCTCCTCTCCCGTCGGTGTATCATTCCATGTGCTCAGCCGATATGCCGTAAATGAAAACCGAAAGGGCATAAACTCCGGTTTAAACGTCACCCCGGCCCTGACATCAAAAGGCATTTCACTATTCACACCATCTTCATAATCATTCAGTAAAAACCCAAGGTTTCGAATGACCAGTCCCGCCCGAAGATCGCTGGTGGGATGAATAAAAACCCCTCCAAGGTCCAGCATCAACGCATTTGCCGTAAAACCCGCGATAGAGGACGAAACAAACTTCAGCGAAGCCCCCATGGAGAAATTCGCCAGCTGATGCGACCTTCCGACCATAACCATTGACTCGAAGGCACTCTCTTCTCCGGTATATATTCCTGTAGGATCATATCCACTGAATTCGCCATACCCAATTCGCTCTGCAGCTATAAACCACGGACCCGACCCATTTACCTCACCCTGATAAGCCATCATCAGCTTATTTGAACCAGCGAAATAAGACAAATAGCTGAATGATGCTTGTCCATTTAATGTATCTGTCGCCAGGGCAGGATTTGAAGTAACAAGGTTAACATCCTCACCAGGTAACGAAACCAGGTACCCTCCCATTCCCGTCAAGCGAGCATGGGCCGGAATGTCCATGAAACGAAATATACCTCGATCCTGGGACTTTAATCCGAGGCTCATAATGAGCAAACCCACCAGTAGCAGCCATTTCATCCTGTCAATCTACGGCTTCTGAACGGGCTCATCAAATGAAAACTGTATCGGATCCTTTACTTTCTGATTCAACAAAGCCAGCTCAAGGACCTGATTTACATCATCCACGTAATGAATGGTTACACCTTTAATGTAGCGTTCATCTATTTCTTTAATATCTCTGTCATTGCGGGCGGATAATATAATATCCTTGATTCCGGCGCGTCGCGCAGCCAGTATTTTTTCCTTAATGCCGCCTACAGGCAATACCTTACCGCGAAGGGTTATTTCACCTGTCATCGCCAGTTTTGAGCGAATTTTACGCTGGGTATAAATGGAAGCCAGCGAGGTTAGCATCGTGATTCCGGCGGAAGGACCGTCTTTTGGTACGGCACCTGCGGGAACATGGACATGTAAATCATACTGGTCAAATGCCCGGTGGTCGATATCGAGCTTGTCGGCATTGGCTCGCAAATAGGAAATGGCCGCCATGGCGGATTCCTTCATAACATCTCCCAGCTGACCCGACAGCGTCAATTTACCCTTTCCTTTGCTAAGGCTGGATTCAATAAAAAGAATCTCCCCGCCTGATTGGGTCCAGGCAAGCCCTGTTACCACACCAGCGATGTCATTTCCCTGATATAATTCCTTATCAAATTTTACCGAACCCAGTATCTTTTCAATATCCGAGCCTTTTACGTCCGGACTAATCTCCTCTTCCATTGCCACGGATTTTGCCATGCTGCGAGTAATGGAGCCAATCTCACGTTCCAGGTTTCTGACGCCGGACTCCCGGGTGTACCCCTCAATTAATTTTACGAGCGTCTGCTTATTAAATTTAACATCTCCTCTCTTCAACCCATGATCTTTTATTTGCCGCGGGATAAGGTGTTTTTTTGCAATTTGCACTTTCTCCTCTGTGGTATACCCGTTGATCTCAATGACTTCCATGCGATCTCGAAGCGCCGGATGAATTGTATCCAGCGAATTGGCTGTGGCGATGAACAATACCTTTGATAAATCATATTCGAGTTCAAGGTAATTGTCTACAAACGAACTGTTTTGCTCCGGATCCAGGACTTCCAGCAATGCAGATGCCGGGTCGCCCCGGAAATCAGAACTCACCTTATCAATTTCGTCCAGGATAAACACCGGGTTGGCAGAACCAGCTTTTTTTATATTCTGAATGATCTTTCCTGGCAGGGCCCCTACATAGGTTTTACGATGGCCGCGTATTTCCGCCTCATCATGTACGCCCCCGAGGGACATTCGAATATATTTTCGGTTCAGTGCCCTGGCAATTGATTT
This sequence comes from uncultured Roseivirgaceae bacterium, assembly GCA_964351425.1. GTDB lineage: Bacteria > Bacteroidota > Bacteroidia > Cytophagales > Cyclobacteriaceae > JAUILA01. The sequence goes on along the minus strand of CAYGOW010000014.1, from coordinate 14,818 downwards.
ACCCAGTGATGTTTTACCCACGCCCGGAGGTCCGTATAAGCAAAGGATCGGACCTTTTAATTCTTTCTTTAATTTGAGTACAGCAAGAAATTCAATAATACGGTCCTTGACCTTATCCATCCCGAAATGATCCTTATCAAGAATTTTCCTGGCACGTTTGAGGTCGTAATTATCTTTCGTGAATTCAATCCATGGAAGATCCAGCATGAATTCGACATAATTCATGGCTACAGGGTATTCTGCGGCTGCAGGATTTATGCGTGCAATCTTGTCAAGCTCCTTCTGAAAATGAACCTGTACCTCTTTGGGCCATGCTTTTGCCTCGCCGCGCTTACGTAGTAATTCGATTTCTTTATCAGGCCCGTCGTAACCCAATTCGTCCTGCAGCACTTTAATCTGCTGTCGCAGATAATAATCGCGCTGTTGCTGGTCAATATCCGTATGCACCTTTTGCTGAATGTCATTCTTCAATTCCAGCAATTGAATATCTTTTGACATATATTCAAGCAGAAGTGTGGCCCGTTCCATGCCGTCATCAATCTCCAACAACTTTTGTTTGTCAGAAACATCGACGTTGAGATTAGAAGAAAGGAAATGGGTAAGGAAAGTTGGATTATGGATATTATCCAACGCCATCTGTGCCTCTTGAGGAATCTCCGGATTCAACTTGAGAATTTTACTTGCCGAATCCTTAAGTGACTGTACAATGGCTTTCGTCTGCTTTTTGGACATGTCGGGAAACTGGCTCGAAAGCAGCGTAACCTTCGCCCTTAGAAAGGGGTCTTCCGAAAGGATTTCTCCTAAAGTGAACCTGCTTTTTCCCTGAATAATAATGGTTGTGTTGCCGTCCGGCAAGACGAGCATCTTGATAATCTTAGCTACCGTACCGTAGGTATAAATATCCTCCACACCAGGGTCGTCATTGTTGCTGTTTTTCTGCGCAACCACCCCGATAATCCGGTCACCCTTATATGCCTTTTTAACAAGCTTTATCGACTTTTGCCGACCTACTGTTATCGGTATTACAACCCCTGGGAAGAGGACCGTGTTTCGTATAGGGAGAATACCCATTTCAGTCGGAAGGTCATCTTTCTGACTTTCAAGCTCCTCCTCGGGATTTATCAGTTGAATTAAATCATCCGTTTGTTCTTCCACCAAATCGGACAAAATTATAGAGTTGAACATGTATCATGTCAATTTAACGCGTACAAATATGCCAATATGGCATGGAATACCCTTTTGGGGCTCCTTTTTTTAAGTATACTATATTGGTCAATACGTGTGCCAAAAAAAAGGTTATCCGGGGATTCTTGATAAAAATGGTTTTTTATAACATCTTTAATCCTGGTTAAAAACAGAGTGGCTATTTGAAGTTGAGTAACATCTGTATGTTTACTGTTTTGTGCTTGGTATTCACCTTGCCCGGCACACTCATGGGCCAAAAAAAGAAAACCAAAATGCGTTCAGCCGGTACACTGGCGCTGAATGATACGGTTCGCAATTACGCCGGTTCTGAATTATTCCGATTCCCCAATGTCAACCGCGTGGCGTATTATGAGGATAGCCGTGACCTGCGCACTATCAAACAATTAGAACGCGATAGAAACTGGGAGGAGCTGTATCCCATACTACGTGATTACGTGGCCAATTTTGGTATTATGAATTTTTATCGGGATACCTACTGGCTCTGGCGTTTGGCTACTCTGACAGAAGAATACGGCAATATGTCCGAAGCCATTCTCCTGTATAAACTTGTCCTTCGCCATCACAGAGAAGATATTGATATTGCAAAAATAGCCTTGCATTATGACTCCCTGATGGAGCTAAGAAAAGACTATTACGTGCCGCTCGAATACTACTATGATTTGGTTGATTACCGTCAGGAAGTGGACACATTACAGCCTCCAAGGAGTGTCCTGCTGAATATGGGACCGGATGTAAATTCGGATGCCTCTGATTATGGTCCGGCATTATCCTCGACCAGAAGTATCCTGATTTTTACATCAAAACGTGATGCCGATTATTTGGGGGTTGATCCGGTTCAAAACGAAGACCTCTACATCAGTCGCGAAGAGGACGGATACTGGTCTCCTGCGACGGTGATCAGGGGGATTAACAGCAATTATAATGAAGGATCTGCCTGTATTTCAAGGGATGGCAAGACGTTATTCTTTGCCCGGTGCAACTCTCCTGATTCCTATGGTGATTGTGACCTGTTTGTAAGTACCCTTGGGGCTGACAGCACCTGGTCCCGACCGAAAAACCTGGGAGAAAACATTAACAGTGTCGCCTGGGACTCCCATCCTTCACTCAGCCATTCTGAAGACACCCTGTACTTTGCCTCTGACCGCATTGGAGGATTTGGATTATCCGATCTGTATTACAGCGTTCGTAGTGATGACGGATGGTCAAATGCCAGAAACATGGGGCCGATTCTCAATTCCCGAGGCTCGGAAGTGAGTCCTTTTTATCACTATATCGATGACGTGCTATATTTCAGTTCGAACGGGCATAATCTCAACTTCGGAGAATTCGACATATACAAAGCCTACTACCAGGAAGACATGTGGCAGGAACCTCAGAATATTGGTCCGCTGGTAAATGGAGAAGGCAGTGAATTTTACTTTACGATAGACGCCAATTCGGAAGACCTTTTTTATGCGCGTTCGGAAGGAAATCAAATGGCCAACCTGGATTTATATTCGTTTCCATTACCTATGGGGGCACAGCCTTTGGCCAATACCAAAGTGACAGGCTCGCTGCTCAATGAAGAAAACGGTAAGCCGTTTAAAGGCATTGTTTCAATAATTGACCTGGACAATGGCATTGAGGTTGCCCCTAAATTCTTACGACCCGATGGTTCATTTGAATTTAACCTGATCAATAACAACAATTACCTGCTGATCCTTCAAGGCGATGAGTTCTTTCGCATCGAAGAATTATTTTACCTGAATGGCGCCACGGAATTTCATAAAACCACGTCGCCGATATCGAGCAAAATGAAATTCGAAAGCGTAGAATTTGAAGAAGGAAGCGCCGCGCTCTCATCATACATGTATGCTGACCTTGATAAGCTATCAGACTTTTTATTGGATAACCCTGAGTTCAACCTGCGAATTTCCGGACATACCGATTCAGATGGAAGGGAAGACGCGAACCTGGAATTATCACAACTCCGGGCTGATGTGATCAAGGAATACCTGGTATACTTTGGGAAAGTCCCGGATTACCGGATCAGCGCCACGGGGTATGGGAGCTCAAAACCTATTGTTGAAGAAAAAAGCGAAGAAGACAAACGATTAAACCGACGGGTTGAGTTTGAATTATACAGAGAGTAAGAAATCAGCATTTGTGTGCGTTTAACCTGTAATTACTATGGCCGATATTTATCATTCATTATTTATCAAGGCGCCGATCAATGAAGTATTTTACGCCATTTCGACGCCAGACGGACTGGATTTATGGTGGTCGGATCAGAGTACCGGAACACCAGGTAAGGGAGAGCTATATTCCCTGAATTTTACTGAGAATTATCAATGGGAAGCCCGGGTTGAAGAATGGGAGAATGATGCGCTGGTCACTTATCGAATGACGGAAGCAGATGAGGACTGGTTAGATACCAAGGTGACCTTTAAGATAAACCATTCGGGCAATAAGATCAGGCTTGACTTTGAACACTGTGGATGGAAGAAAGCCAATGATCACTTCCGTATTTCTTCTTATTGCTGGGCCAATTACCTGAGAATCCTGAAGCGTAACCTGGAATTAGGCGAATTTGTGCCCTATGACGAAAGAAATCTGATATAAAAAAAGCCCGAAGGTTAATACCTCAGGGCTTTTTACTGTTTGATTTAATGCTTAGTATCTGTAAGCGTCCGATTTAAAAGGACCTTTTACATCAACACCAATATATTCCGCTTGTTCATTGGAAAGTGTTTCCAGTTCTACGCCGATTTTCTTCAAATGAAGCGCTGCAACTTTCTCATCAAGATGCTTTGGTAAGGTGTATACCTTATTCTCATAAGCATCCGTATTATTCCATAATTCCAGTTGTGCAAGCACTTGGTTGGTGAATGAATTGGACATTACAAACGATGGATGACCCGTGGCACATCCCAGGTTAACCAAACGTCCTTCAGCCAACAGGATCACATCCTTACCGTCAGCAAGCGTAAACTTGTCAACCTGAGGTTTAATTTCATCCCGCTCAGCATTTTTCTTAAGCCAGGCCACATCGATCTCATTATCGAAATGCCCGATATTACAAACAATAGCTTTGTCTTTCAGGCTTTCAAAGTGACGTCCAACAACAATATCTTTGTTTCCTGTAGCTGTTACCACAATATCCGCTTCCTTCACGGCATTATCCATTGTCTTTACTTCAAAACCATCCATGGCTGCCTGAAGCGCACAAATAGGATCAATCTCGGTTACGATTACTCGTGCTCCAGCTCCGCGTAATGAGGCGGCCGACCCTTTTCCAACATCTCCGTATCCTGCTACAACAGCCACTTTGCCCGCCATCATAATATCCGTACCGCGGCGAATCGCATCTACACAGGATTCTTTACATCCGTACTTGTTATCAAACTTCGACTTGGTTACGGAATCGTTGATATTGATCGCAGGTAGCGCAAGCGTTCCTTTTCTTTCCCTGTCAATCAGGCGTAATACACCTGTAGTTGTTTCTTCCGAAATCCCTTTGATTCCGTCGACAAATTGAGGGTTTTTATCCAACACCATGTTGGTAAGATCACCACCATCGTCCAGGATCATATTCAAAGGCTGGCCATCCTGAAATACAAGTGTTTGTTCGATACACCAGTCAAATTCCTCATCCGTCATTCCTTTCCATGCATAAACTGGGACTCCTGCAGCAGCTATGGCAGCAGCAGCGTGATCCTGCGTGGAGAATATGTTACATGACGACCACTGCACCTCAGCACCCAACTCAACCAGCGTTTCAATTAAAACTGCTGTTTGGATGGTCATGTGAAGGCATCCTGCGATTCTGGCTCCTTTCAGAGGCTTTTTGGATCCGTATTCCTCCCTGATCGCCATTAATCCAGGCATTTCAGCTTCAGCCAATTCAATCTCTTTCCTTCCCCAAGCGGCAAGGTTGATATCTTTTACTTTATATTTCAGTTTTTCTTCGACCATTTTAGCGTATGTTTTTTTTAATCAAACACAAATATACGGTGATTGTTCCTTAACACCAATGATTTAACCGTGCCTTAATCAATCTGTTGACACAGTTTTAATAAGAGTTCCGGCCAATACTTCGTCAGATAATTCCATACCGTTTAAGACGCCAAGCTCCTCAAGTTTATCACCCGGCGTACCGAATGAAAGTAGAACTTTTTCCAGTAAGGCAGTTGTTCTGACTTCCCTGATTTTAATCCGCGTTGGGTTCCTGTTCAAAAACTTTGGATCTGAAAGACGTGAAAAACTGGTCATGCTTCTAATAAAAACGGACTGATACGTTTTAAAATCTTCGCCAGCAGCCGCCCCGTACATTGCATACATGCGTTCGCCATCCTGGATAAAATAGAACTGGATTCGTATCACATTTCCAGATTCGTCCTGTTGACTGGCCACAACCTGGTAGGCGGAAAACCCATTGATATTATCCGATCCTTGTTCTTCAACAACCAATTCATACTTCGAGGTTAATTCCTCAGCAGCTTTTTGGGGTGAATCTCCATCAACCAGTGTAAAAATCATTACTGCTTTGCCACCTTCAGGGGCCATTTGGACCTGTTGAGGTGAATTTTGAAGTTTCCAGCCAGTGGGTACCTCAAAAACGAATTTGAGTTCAGGGTGATAGAAGCGGCTATTCTCCAAATACCCCTGTCTCGGATCGTCTCCGTACACCATGCCATCAATCATCCGCAAGTAGGCATTTCTATTGACCTCAAACTCGTTGAAATCTGTTTTTGAACGCCATTTTTCTACCGCTCTCCTGACATCTTCTGAGCGCTCCGCCGGGTCTGGATGTGTGCTGAGAAACGATGGGAGTGCCTCGGCATCGCTGGGTGAAAGTCGGTCAAGTGTTTCAAAAAATCCCGCCATCTCATAGGCATCATAGCCGATTTTTGTGGAATATTCTACCCCCAACTGGTCAGATTCACGTTCATCATCCCGACCAAACTTTAAAAACATAAGTTGCATTCCCTGGGCGGCTAAATCTCCAAATTGTCTGAATGTATCCGAAAATATCATTCCAACTCCGAGTCCTAAACTCGCCGCCTGAGATTTGCTGTATTGTTGGGCAGAATGACGGGCCGTTACATGACCAATTTCGTGACCCAAAACACCCGCAAATTCAGCCTCATTATTGAAATGAGCCATGATACCCCTGGTGAAGTAAATAAATCCGCCAGGTACCGCAAACGCATTAACCACTTTTGAATCGACCACCTTAAATTCATAAGGCAAATCAGGTCGATGGGATACGGCAGCCATTTCTTTCCCTTTGGCTGTAATAAATTGTTGTAACTCCTTGTCTTCGTACAGGCCGAACGTGGCCACAATGGCCGGGTCAGATTCCTTCCCCATGGCAATTTCCTGTTTTTCACTCAGCAACATAAAGTCGCGTTTTCCTGTTACCGGATTTGTGGCACAGCCATCGAGCAGGAAAAATAAACTGATCAAAAGAAGTGTATAAGTTCGCATAGCTATGGTAGTTTGTTATTTATACCACGTCAATTAACAGTCCAGAACGCTTAAATCATTTTTCAAGCGAATAGAGACCAGATGCTGTAGACTAATTTCTACAAAAACGAGTGGCTTTGCCTAATCGTTTGCCAGGGGGGGATAGGATAAATCCATTTTTCTCATAGCCTTAACAATCTCCCGGGACATACAGTACTCCTTGTACCAGTTCACATCGGAAGGTATAATGTGCCATGGGTTCTCAGGGCCACAGTGAAGAAACACATCCTCGTAGGCCTTCATGTAATCATCCCAATGCTCGCGCTCCTTGAAGTCATTGGGGTTATGCTTGTAGTGCTTCTCAGGATTGTGGAGTCGTTCATTGAGTTCTACCAGTTGCTGTTCCTTACTGATATGCAGGTAGAATTTAATAACGGTAGTCCCTGTATCCGCCAGCAATTTTTCAAAATTATTGATGTGCTCAAACCGTTGTTTAACCGTTTTCTCATCGATCCAATGGTGGACCCGCTGGATCAGGACATCTTCATAATGCGATCGATTAAATACATGGATCATTCCTTTTGGCGGCACCTGTTGATGTACCCGCCACAAAAAGTCATGCCTCATTTCAAGATCCGTGGGACGCTTGAAGGCATGTACATTGAGACCGGCATGGCCCACCTTGGAAAAAACCTTATTTACCGCACTGTCTTTGCCGGCGGCATCCATCCCCTGCAAGACAACCAGGAGGCTGTACTTACCCTGAGCGAGCATCTTCTCTTGCAAATCTTCTATTTCCTGTCGAAGGTTGTCATATTCATCATCCACCCCACGCTCCGTTACATCTTCAGGCGGACCAGTGGCAATTGATGCCAGGCTAATTTGTTTCATAAGTTCATTAACACTTGTTGATTCTTACTGAATTGCACAATTTTAATCATGCCATATTTAGGGTAAATTAAGGTCTTTCCATTTAAATTACTAATACCTATGAAGCTCACCATATGCGGCGCTGCCGGAACAGTAACAGGAAGTTGTCATTTACTCGAACTGGATTCCGGGTATAAGCTGCTTCTCGATTGTGGTATGTATCAGGGCAGGGAGGAAGAGTTCGACGCATTCAATACGGAATGGTTATTCGATCCGGCTTCGATTGGTTGCCTTGTCCTGTCTCATGCACATATCGATCACTCAGGCAGAATTCCCAAGCTGGCCAGTGATGGTTTTAAAGGAGACATAGTCTGCACGTCTGCCACCAGGGATTTATGCGCTATTATGCTTATGGATAGCGCCTACATTCAGGAACAGGATGCCGCCTATGAGAATAAGAGAAACCCGGGAAAAAACGCGAAGCCGCTCTACACCACAGAAGATACGGAAGCTTGCCTTGAGCAATTTGTTGGTATCGGATATAATCGTTGGTTTAAATTGACGGAAGGGGTTGAAGTTCTTTTCCGCGATGCCGGCCATATCCTGGGTAGTGCGACAGTCACCTTAAAAATTCAAACGGACCGTGGTGAAAAGTTAATTGGCTTTTCGGGGGATGTAGGGCGACCTGACCGGCCCATTCTCCGAGACCCACAACCCATGCCTTCCGAACTTGACCTTTTGATCTGCGAGTCAACCTATGGAGGTGAAAAACACGAAGACCGGCCGGATGATGAAGAAATGCTTCTTTCCATTATTCGAAAAACATGTGTGGAAAACCAGGGCAAACTGCTAATTCCGGCATTTAGCGTCGGGAGAACACAGGAAATAGTTTATATGCTTGACAAACTGGAAACTGCCGGCAAATTACCGCATGTTCCTGTTTTTGTTGATTCACCCCTGGCCGTCAATGCAACTGAAATTTTCGTTGCCCATCCCGAATGTTACGACAGAAATCTCCTGGACTATATGACAAGGGATTCCAACCCATTCGGCTTTGACAATTTGAAGTACATACGGGCTGTGGAAGACTCCAAAAAGCTAAATGATCTGCAAGGTCCGGCAATAATTATCAGTGCTTCAGGCATGATGTCAGGTGGCCGCATCCGGCATCATATATTCAACCATATTGATGATGCGTCAAATACATTGCTGATTGTGGGATTTTGTGCCCCCGGAACATTGGGTGCACACATCCGAACTAAACCGGAATCCATTTATCTTTTCGGTAAAAATAAAAAGGTAAAGGCCTCTATAGAAATCATGGATAGCTTTAGTGGCCATGCCGACCAACCAGAGCTTCTCGATTTTCTTAAACCTCTGAGCCGTAAAAGCCTTAAACGTATCCTCCTTGTTCATGGTGAACGCGAACGCCAGGAACTATTGGTAAAGGCATTAAAGCTGGAAGGGTTCCAGCAGGTCATTCTTCCCGAATTAGGGGAGAGTTTTGAAATCGAGTAGGCCGGACGATGAAAACCGGATGCTTATTTAGAAAGGGGCTCGAGCTTCTTCATATCAAAGTGGTCCTTGAAGAATTCATCACACCATAGGCAGACATTTCCCAATTCACCGCAACGTTTGCGGGCATGGCTTTCGGATATGCCGAGCGATTCTCCCATGGTAAAGGGATCCCCCTGATCCAGTTTTTCAAATACAGGGTGTCCTGAAACTTTGGCCAGCACGTCACTAATTTTTTCCGTCCGTGCGTCTCCCATGGGTTCATAGGTACCCGGACAGCACGGATTGATTTGCCATAGCTGGATGGAGATTTCCTGTGGAATTCCTTCTCCACCATTAAGAAATCCGATGGCGCCGGAAAGAATCGCACAGAAATTATGATCAGGGTCTCTCTTCCATATCCCTTTCTCCAGGGCGCGGCCCCTTGCCCAGTTTCCTCCGAGCCACATGTCTTCTGTAGCGCCCCAATATCCCCAGCTTAATGGGTAACTATGTAAATAATTCTCCTTTTTAACCAGAGGGTCCTTTTCATCCCCGTTGACCCCCCGGGATTCAAACAATTCGGCTAGTTCCATTAACCTACCACCGGCCGCTTTATGGTATCGGTCAATGCTCGCGATATCGAATCGCGTTATCCCCTTTTCAATGAGGGTATCAAGAATTTCTTCGGTGAGTAAGTCACCGTTCGTTTGCAACATCAACTGGGTTTCATTCCCGTATTTATCCTTCAACCTGTCCAGGATACGATAAAGAAGCTGTCTCTCAGCCAGTGGCTCACCTCCGGAGAGTATCAACCTGTCGACCCGGGACGGCAGATTTTCGATAATCTGCATACATTCGTCCTCACTTAGTCGTTTGCCTTTTGGCCCTGACAGGTTGTAGCAATGATCACATTGATCATTACATAATTGGGTGAATACCCAGTACAGCGACTCTATATGATTATAATCGTTTTTCTCTCTCATCGTAGTAAATATCGTATGGAAAACTGGAACTGACGGGGTGGAGCTGCATTCCGTCGGATCAGGACACCGGACGCCTTTGGTCCCGGCTGGATCTGATTACTTTGCGTTGCATTGTTTGCGTACCCGCTCAGGTTCTCGGCATTGAATAAATTAAATACATACGCCCCTATCTCAATCCGGTTTTCAGGAGTCACATGAATTTCATAAAAAGCACTCAGATCAAATGTATTTGACCACGGCAAGCGGTCATTGTTTCTGCTCTCGCCAGGCGACCTGTCATTATTCCCTGTGTACGCGTCACTAAAGCTGCGGCCATCCCCATTCAGATCTGTCGTACCATAAATCGTGGCATCGGGCACCCGGTTGATCGGTTGACCACTTTGAATGAGCGCCGCCAATGTCACGGTCAAACCATCGACAGGAAACCAATTAATAATTCCATTCAGCAGATGGCGACGATCGTTGATCGATGGACCCCATTCGGATTCAAAGTCATTGCTATCCATGGCACGGAAGTTTATGTCCTCCGTATTATTCTCCAGGAAAGATAGGGTATACATAAACCTGTAGGCAAAATCAGTTGCCCCACGATCCTTTTGCCAGGTAAAATTGGCCGCATAGTAATTTGACCTGCCCTCAGTCTCGGACATTACCACCGAACGGGCCACATTTCGATATACGTCCCCGCCAATTTCCGCATACGGACCCAAAGGATCACGCAGGATAGGGACCGGACGGGTTTGATCGGCCAGCACCGGTGGCCTGACAACCACATTTCCTTCATCAATCGGGTATGGGGCCGGGGCATTCAAGTCTCGCAGCCTGAAAAGATTGTAAGAACGATTATGCATCAGATCCACGTAAAATAAGGTGTTGTCATCAAGTTTGTGCTGATACCCTAACATGATCTGGTGACTGTACGGATTTTGATACCCCTCAGGATTCAAAATACGAAGTTCATTACTGAAAATATTGTCACGCTGCCCTTGTAACTCATCGGCTTCGGGGCCCTCGAGATAATCCACATTATTCACATTCGCCACAAGATTTCCTTCATTGGTCACCAGCGAAATATCCGTGTTTTGGGGCAATACGCCTAATTCGATCAATTCATTGAGTTGCGCTTCATACCCGGGATTGATGGTGTTGAACTGGAGCGCGTCACTGTAAACGGCATAAAGAATTTTGTCATAATAGATTCCGTAACCGGCACGCAAACTGCTTCGTTCATTCAATTTATAGTTCAGGCTGATCCGGGGAGCAATATTATTAAAATCCCCTTCTGTCCCGCCTCCTTTGCTCAGGTCGTCATAATCATAGCGAACACCCAGGTTTACGCGCAGGTCAGAGGCGATGGAGAATTGGTCTTCAACGTACAAACTGACGATATTCTGCCTTTTGCCAAATGAATTCGGGCGTAGTTCAACGCCATAGTTTAACACCTCCACATCAGAAGGCAGATCGGCCGGTGTAAGGGCCGAACCAATCCCTGAGTCAGCCAGGCCATCCAGTTGTGGCTGACTCAGGCGCACGACATAACTCCCGTTTGGGTTGCCGCCACCAAAAAGCTCGAATTGACTGGTCCGAAATTGCGCACCCGCCTTTAGCCCGTGTTGCCCAACCTGTTTGCGGATGGAATACTGGACCACCTGTGTAATCTCATTTTCGTCAAATACATAACCAGGATGACCCAACTGGGCAATGGTTTGTTCGGATGGATTCAGGACAGTTACATTCGGAGAATCTGCATTGAGAGGCATAGCATAATTCCACCTGAAACGTCCGTACTGATAGTTCAAATCCATGGTAAAGTTATCGGTACGCCAGGAGTTTTTTACAGCAAGATTCAGACTGTTTCTGGCTTGTGTATTCGCGGCTGACGGAAATGAAACACCTCCTTCCAGCCCTCCTCCCTGTCGTTCAATATCAATCAGGCCTACATTGGCCCGGACCGAAGAACGAAAATTTCTCGACCACTGATGGTCGATTTTCCCAGACAAATAGGTGAATGTATTATTTCCACGGACCGTTTCATTGACCCCCAGGTCCGGGGAATTAAGCAGATTATCCTTAATGTCCGTGGTATGTTCGACATTCACAAAGAAGAATGTTTGATTTCGCACAATCGGTCCGCCGAGTGAAAAACCAGCCTGATGCCGTTGAAAACCATCCTTCACCTGGTTGCCGGACAAATCACGTTGGGCATAGGGAGAAGACGCATCCAGGGCAGGTCCGGGGCGAAGGACATAGAATCCTTCTCCGGAAAGTGTATTGGTCCCTGATTTTGACGTTATGTTAATGATCCCGTTGGAGGTAAGTCCGTGTTCGGCACTGAAATTATTGGTGAGTGCTGTGACGTTTTGAACAAAACCAACCGGTGCGGCAAATCGCTGACCTCCGAGAAAATTCTCGTTGTTATCCAGCCCGTCAATCTGGTAGCTCGTATAGAGGGCATTTGCGCCATTGATGGATACATTAGGAGCCTCAGGGAAAAATCCTGTTGCCTGGGTAATATTGGGTAGACGAAACAGGGCTCTGGTCACATCACGTCCTTCTACGGGCAAACGTTCAATTTCACGAGCATCCAATTCAGAGGCTACTTCTGCATCCGATTCATTTATGGAGCGGTACTTATCAGCAACAATTACCACCTCGCCTAATTCAGTAACTTGTTCGGTTAATACAACCGTAACAGAAGTTATTTTATCACTACTTAGGGATATTCGCTCCAGGCTGGCTTGCTTATAAAAACCACCCGCCGGCACCTCCACCTGGTAAAAACCGGAAGTGGAGAGGGATGCCACCGAAACCTGCCCAAGGTCATTGGTCACATGACTTGAAGAATAGCCAATGTCGCTATTGGTAAGCCATAACGGCTGGTTGGGCACGGGCTTATTGGCGTTATCCACGACCGAAATATTCAAAGTTGCCTGTCCGGCAACAAATAATGGCATAAGCAGGCAAATGCCTGCAGCGAGTAAAATTCTCATAGAAATTATCAGGATTAAGAAAGAAAATTAATAAACGAAGTTTCTTTCTTCCGGGGGTGCACGCAGGGACTTTACACTTTGGATACCTGCAGGAGCATGGCAAAACACCTGGTCAGGCGACATGAAACCGGCGTGGAGAATAGGTAACAACCACGCAGACTGCCTTGATTCACGAAAATAACGGCGTATATCTACCCGGTTATTCAAGTCATGATATACCGGCAATGTAAACACATTACCGGAACGTTCAATGATCGTATGGAATACCTCTGTTGTTTTCCATGGAATATCCTTAAGCAACCCCTGCTGCCACATAGAGCGTGTCAAGCCGCACAAATAGATACCGCCCCGCTTATTAGGACCAATTACAGGTTGTTCGTTGTTCAGGGCTGTTTTAATCGCCAACCAGGGAAGTTTAACTAAATCGGGTGTATCATTCCCAAACGCGATAACCGAATCATACCCTTTCTCAAAAACGTATGCAAATGCATTGTTAAAGCGATCATCGAAGGTTTCTCCTTTTTGAAGTCCTTCGTGAATATGATACACAGGCAAGCCAGCCTGATTCAGAACGTGGCGGGTTCGGTTAACGAGCGCCTTCGCCAAAAGACGGTTCTTATTCATATCCTGCCCATACCATTTCTTTTCCCGGGCTTCCCGTGAAACCGAAAAACTAAAAAACAATATGGCCGTACGGCGAGATGTCATTGAACAATATTACACAAACCTGAAGCAATACGCGTGTCGTAGGATAGACAATCCCGCGAAGAGATAGTTTAAAAAGGAATGTGAAAATTTTGAAAAAATAAATTACATTTGTTTTACAATTCGTATACAAATGAGCAAAACATATCTTGGAGAGTTCGAGGAACTGGTTTTGATGATGGTAGGGATACTTGGCGAAGATGCCTATGGAAATGCCATTGTGGAAGAAATTGAACGTCAGATTGGTCGCCAGGTAAATCTCAGTTCGGTTCATGTAACCCTGTATCGGCTTGAAGACAAGGGATTGGTTCGATCGGAAATGGGGGGTGCCACGGCCACCCGGGGCGGGCGAAGAAAAAGATACTTTAAAATCAGCAACGCTGGATTAAGCGTTTTACGGGAGTTGCGGGAAAGCCGGTTGAAATTATGGAAACTGATTCCTGAATTTAAATTTGATCTCCTTTGAACCTCCACGAGCCACCGAAAAGAGCCATCCGTTTTCTGGAGTGGTTTTGTCCGCCGGCACTTGCCGAAGGCATTCTCGGTGATCTCTATGAAGAGTTTGATCAGGACGTCATGGATCACGGCTTGGCCTACGCACGTCGTCGGTTTACCTGGAATGTCATCCGGTTCTTCCGTCCGGGAATTCTTCTTCGAAACAACTTTACTCTAATTAAATTCAACAACAACATGTGGTCAAATTATCTCAAAATTGCCGGAAGAAATCTGGCGAAGCGTAAAATGTATTCTTTTATCAATGCGGTGGGTCTGAGTGTTGGAATTGCATTTTGCATGCTCATTTTTCTGTTTATTCAGGACGAACAGAGCTTTGATAAATTTCATGCCAACAAAGAACATCTGTACCGGGTTGAAGAAAAATCGTATGACACATGGAACGATGACCCCTCAGAGCCCTATTTCTATTCAGCCTGGCTCCAAACAGGATTACGGGATGCACTGCTCGACGAAGTACCACAAGTAAAGTATGCAACCCGATACAGTGGAGGTGGAGCGGCGGCCATCAAATACAAGGAAGACGTTTATTCAGAATCCATCACCTTTGTTGATCAGGATTTTTTCAACATGTTCAGTTTTGCTTCCATTGCCGGGGACCGGGAT
>CAYGOW010000013.1:19684-21397 GCA_964351425.1 uncultured Roseivirgaceae bacterium | reverse complement strand
TGAAATAGCCCTGAAAAATGTGACCCTCTTTCACGACATCGTTTCTGACGAAAGACCGTTAATTGGCCTCGAGCCATCCGCCATTCTGAGTTTCCGGGATGAATATGTCGAATTGCTGCGTGGTGAAGATCGGGACAAAGCCATTAAACTGTCAAAAAATACCTACCTGCTGGAAGAATTTATCATCCGGGAAGTGCAGGACAAGATCATTACAGCCAAACAGTTTAATGACGACAAACAACGGATACGCCTGCATGGTCATTGCCATCAAAAAGCCGTCAGTTCGGTGGTGCCCACCAAGCAGATGCTCTCCCTGCTCCGAAACCGGGAAGTTTTATTGATTCCATCCGGATGCTGCGGTATGGCAGGGAGTTTTGGCTATGAAAAGGAACACTTCGACCTATCCATGCAGATTGGCGAATTGGTGCTGTTCCCTGCGATTCGAAAAGAAGCGTCAGAAACAATTATTGCGGCACCCGGCACGTCATGCCGTCACCAGATCAAAGACGGCACGGATCGCAAGGCCTTGCACCCGGCTGAAATTATGTACAACGCCCTGATTAAAAACTGATGTGTGGGATAACCGGTATTTATGCCTTTAACATGGTCGGACGGGTCGGCATGATCCACCTGGCCAAAGCCACGGAATCCCTGAGTTCGCGCGGTCCTGATTTTCAGAATACGTATCATGACAATTCGGTCGGGCTCGGTCATCGGCGTCTTTCCATCCTGGACCCTACTCCCGACGGGCACCAGCCCATGTCAGATGCTACTGGTCGCTATCACCTGATTTTTAATGGAGAAATTTTCAATTTCAGGGAATTACGTAAAGAACTCGAACTCACCGGCATCACCTTTCATTCGCAATCAGATACCGAAGTTTTGCTTCAGCTTCTGATGAAAGAAGGCAAACAATGCTTGACCAAATTGAATGGCTTTTTTGCGCTGGCTTTCTATGACGCAGAAAAAAGCTCGCTGCTGCTGGCCCGTGACCGCTTTGGCATCAAGCCGCTATACTACCTGCTCGACCAGGACCGGTTGATCTTTGCATCCGAAATGAAGTCCCTGATGCATTACGGCGTGGAGAAAGACCTGAATATGGAGGCCTTGCTGACCTATTTTCAGTTGAATTACATCCCCGCCCCTCTCACAGTATTCAAAAAGGTAAAGAAACTATTGCCGGGAGAATACCTCGAAATAGACCGGGAATCCTATGAAGTCAAATCCTGGTATAAGCTGCCCTATTCTCCCGATAAGCTGTCTGGTAATTCCTACGACGAGTTGAAAAAAGAACTTGCCGGGTTAATGGAATCTTCGGTGCAGGACCGGCTGGTAGCCGATGTACCGCTAGGATCCTTTCTGAGCGGCGGGATTGACAGTTCGGTGATCGCTGCCCTGGCAGCCCGTCACAAGCCGGATTTACATACCTTTTCGATCGGGTACCGCGACGAGAAATTCTTTGATGAAACCTCCTACGCCCGGGAGGTAGCCGGCAAAATAGGCACTGAACATCATGTGTTTGAGCTGTCCAACAGAGATTTATTTGATCACCTGTACCACGTGCTCGACTACACCGATGAGCCATTTGCCGACTCCAGTGCGCTGGCCGTTTACATCCTTTCCAAAGAAACCCGCAAGCATGCCACCGTGGCCCTCTCCGGAGACGGGGCTGACGAATTGTTTGGCGGGTATAACAAACACGCGGCCTTTCAA
>CAYGOW010000013.1:0-19674 GCA_964351425.1 uncultured Roseivirgaceae bacterium | reverse complement strand
GGAGGCTCCAAAGCAGAACTGGTCAAAGCCCTGGGGCCGCTATGGAAGGTACTACCGAAGTCCCGGCATTCCGGACTGACCAATAAATTCCGTCAGCTGGACCGATTCAGCCGGGGTATGAAACTCTCCTCACGGGAGCGATACTGGCGGTGGGCCGGCTTTGCCGGAGAAAACGACGTACGGGCTATGTTTTCAGAGAATATTCGGCAGCAACTCAATATGAGTGACTATTTCAGGCAAAAAGAGGACTGGCTGGAAGCAATTCCCGCCAAGGAATCCCTGAATGACCTGCTGTATACCGACGTTGGCCTCGTATTGCCCGATGACATGCTCACCAAAGTGGACCGGATGTCCATGGCCCACGGACTTGAGGTGCGGGTTCCGTTCCTGGATCATCGGGTAGTTGAATTTGCATTTCGTTTAGGTACAGAAGCCAAAATCAAGGATGGTGTACGCAAGCGGATTCTCCAGGATACCTTCCGGGAGATATTGCCCGAATCCCTCTACAACCGGCCGAAAAAAGGGTTTGAAGTCCCGTTACTCTCCTGGTTGCGAAAAGACCTGAAGGGCTTGATACATGATGACCTTTTGTCGGACAGTTTCATCAGCGAACAGGGAATTTTTGACCCGAAAGTAATGCGGAACTTGCGCAAGAAACTGAACTCTTCAAATCCCGGGGATATCCACGCACGCATCTGGGCGCTGGTGGTCTTTCAGTGGTGGTACCGGAGGTATATGTGATTTGAAAATACCTGCAAGCAGGTTGACTTCAGACATCATGAAATCCGAATTCATCCTGCTTTTATTTAAAGCAGTTCCTCTCTATATTACTAATGAGTAGTGAATACGCGTGATTTATATATCGCCATTATCCGGATTCTGGGTTTTGTCCTTGGTTTTTACTGGATAACATCATTAGTCTGGGCCATTGATTATATGGGAACGGATTACATTGGCCCAATGATTTTCCAGCTATTGTTTCAAGGTTTACTGATATACCTGATGCTCTTTGAGACTAATTTTATCATTCGGGTCCTATTTAGGAATTTGGAAGAAAAAGACATCTCGGGTAATATATCCATCCAATCCGTAGTCACTGCTGGCATTATTTTACTCGGAATATATGTTAGTTTTTACAGTCTGTCTGATATTATATTATATATGATTTCAGACCACAAAGGGTTCTCGGAATATCTGGGTGATGACAGGTTTATTACCTTCAACGTGTTTGTTCACTCGACCATCAAATTTATTCTCGGTGTCATACTCATACTATTTAACAGACCCCTTAGTATGTGGATTTTGAAATCTTCCGACCGAAAGAATTAACCTCTCTAAATACATAAAAAGTCATGTCTTTGTTGTTTTCAGTATATGAGCATGCGTAAAAAATCAGACCTGCCCAGTAAAATTTGCCCGGTATGCGGGCTTCCCTTCACCTGGCGTAAAAAGTGGGCAAAGGATTGGGAGAATGTGAAGTACTGCAGCGAGCGGTGTAGGAGGAATAGGGTAGGTAAAGAGAAATAGGATGAGATCCCGGGCTCTTCTCCCTTTGGTCGAATCCCCAGGATGACAATGGGGTCCGAGAGTTTGACCAGAAATTCCGGTGTTAACTAATTCAGTCAGAGGCTGAGCTTCATAGTCTATCCATTGCTTAACTGTTCTGCAGGCATTGATTTTAGGGTAAAGCGCACATCCAAACATACTGTCCAAGAGCACTGCGTATATAATAGAGCTCGCATTCACGCATATTGTCATCCTGGGGATCCGCTGCAGGCGGATAGCCCGGGATCTCCGGATCTTATGTCCGTCATTGCTATTACCTTACATACTTGGGTAAAAATGGATACGTCTATATCATGAGCAATACTAAGAGGAATGTACTCTACATTGGAGTCACCAGTAATTTACAAGATAGATCTCACGAACATAAGATAGGTGAAGGAAGCTCCTTTACTAAAAAATATAAATGTACTGACTTGGTATACTTTGAATGCTTTGATGATATACGACCGGCTATTGACCGTGAGAAGGAACTCAAGAGGTTTAGGCGAGCCTGGAAATATAGATTGATTTTGGAAGCTAATCCGACACTTCGGGATCTTTATGATGAAGCTGAAGGGTACACATAGGTAGATCCCGGGCTCTTCTCCCTTTGGTCGAATCCCCAGGATGACAGGGGGCTTGTACAGATATCCTTGTACTAGATCCCAAGATCGACATGGGACCTAATCAAACTTCTTCATCGCTACCTAAACCCGCAACATAATTTCATACCCCACACGTGCCGCCAGTCGGGCGGTGGCATGATCCCGATCGTATTTTGGATTCATTTCCACGATGTCCGCGCTGACCAGCTTGCCTGATGCGCAAAGATGTTCGATCGTGGCAAAGGCCACATCCCAATGGAAGCCCAGTGGCGAAGGGGCACTCACCCCCGGTGCAATGGAAGATGAAAATCCGTCCATGTCCACGGTGAGGTAAAGGAGGTCTACTTCATCGACGAACATATCAAGCTGCTGACGGATGTGCGAAAAATTCTCGAGCCTGAACATCCGGTTGGTCATATACTGTACACCCAGTTCGCCCGCCACCTCAAAAAGCTTTTTGTTGTTGGATTCCTCCTGAATTCCAAGACAGAAATAATGGAAATCCCAGTCACCCGCTTCCTGCGCGATTTGCCAGAAGGGCGTTCCTGAGTTCCGCTGATGCTGTACAGGACGCAGGTCAAAATGAGCATCCAGGTTAATGATTCCAATCGATTTATCCGGATAAACCGAGCGGATCGCGCGATAATGCGGATAGGCCAGGTCATGCCCGCCGCCAAGTACCAACGGGAATATTTCCTTGTCCAAAAAGTACGCAATCGACGATGCCGTTTGTTCGTGCAGCGATTCCAGCGAGTCCCCTTCTCCGACTATATCTCCCCCATCCCATACCTCCTTGTCGGCGGATAAATGATTGCTCAATGGCGCCATCATTCTTCGAATAGCGGTCGGACCAGCAGCAGTACCCATACGGCCCTTGTTTCGCCTGACGCCTTCATCACACGCGTATCCGATGATCCCTATCTGCCTGTTTTCTGAAACAGGTATCTTATCAATCTCGCTCAGCTGAACGATCTCGTGAAGGTATAATCCGGAATCGGACTGTCGCCCCTTCCATATGCCTGAATTAGGTGATCGGTAATAAATCATAGCAGTTTATTAATCAGGTTATCGTCAACAAGGTGGGGCATGGTGACCTGCAGGGAAGGGGTGCGTTCCATCTCGCGACGAATGGCAAACATCGCTTCTTTATTTCTTGCCCAGCTCCTGCGTGCTATTCCGTTGTTAACATCATAAAACAACATCATGCGTATGCGACGATCCGCCTCCCCGGAGCCGTCCAGCAGCATGCCGAACCCTCCGTTGATCACTTCACCCCAGCCAACACCACCTCCGTTATGAATCGATACCCAGGTGGCTCCCCTGAAGCTGTCCCCAATCACGTTCTGAATCGCCATGTCGGCGGTAAACTGGGACCCGTCATAGATATTACTGGTTTCCCGATAAGGCGAATCGGTCCCGCTCACATCATGATGATCCCGGCCGAGGACAATCGGCGCGGAAACCGTACCATTTCGAATTGCTTCATTAAACGCCAGGGCAATTTTTTGACGCCCCTCCGCGTCGGCATACAGAATACGGGCTTGCGACCCAACCACCAACCGGTTTTGCTCCGCCTCTTCAATCCAGCGAATATTATCCTGCATCTGCTGTTTGATTTCGTCAGGGGCTTCCTTTTGAATCTCGCGCATCACCTCCAGCGCCAGTTGGTCGGACTTCCTCAAATCTTCAGGCTTGCCTGACGTACACACCCAACGAAAGGGTCCAAAGCCGTAATCAAAACACATCGGAC
Source organism: uncultured Roseivirgaceae bacterium (assembly GCA_964351425.1). Classification (GTDB taxonomy): domain Bacteria; phylum Bacteroidota; class Bacteroidia; order Cytophagales; family Cyclobacteriaceae; genus JAUILA01. The sequence goes on along the minus strand of CAYGOW010000013.1, from coordinate 15,774 downwards.
CAAGAATATCCTGTACATAGGACGGGTACCTGAAATGTACCCCGTCTTCGGCCATGATTTCCGCCCCGGCCCGCGAAGCTTCCAGTAAAAAGGCATTCCCATAATCAAAGAAGTAGGTTCCTTTGGCGGTGTGGTGATTAATTGCCGCGGCATGTCTGCGCAAAGATTCGCGGACTTTCTCCCGGAATTGGTCCGGCTGATCACGGATCATTTTATTCGCTTCGGTGAATGACAAACCCACCGGATAGTACCCGCCGGACCAGGGATTATGCAGTGAGGTCTGATCCGATCCCAGCTGAATAAATATATCCTGCTCGTCAAATTGTTCCCACACGTCAACCACATTCCCCAGATAGGCAATGGAAACCACTTCCTCATTCTTAATAGCCGAACGCACCCTTTCCACCAACCCGGGCATATCCTCGATGAGCTCATCCACCCAGCCCTGCTGATGCCGTTTCCTGGCCGCTTCGGGGTTTACCTCGGCACAAACAGTTATACATCCGGCAATATTCCCTGCTTTGGGTTGTGCACCGCTCATACCACCCAGTCCGGCCGTCAGGAATATCCTGCCCTTTGGCTCCTTTCCGGCCGACAAGGTCTTACGGAAGGCATTCATGACTGTGATAGTGGTACCATGTACGATCCCCTGCGGACCGATATACATATAAGACCCGGCGGTCATTTGTCCGTATTGGGTTACCCCTAGCGCATTATACCGTTCCCAATCGTCGGTTTTGGAATAATTCGGAATCATCATGCCATTGGTGACCACTACCCGCGGGGCCTCCCTGGACGAAGGGAAAAGCCCCATGGGATGCCCCGAATACATGTGCAATGTCTGTTCGTCCGTCATCGTCGCCAGGTACTTCATGGTCACCAGGTATTGTGCCCAATGCTGAAAAACCGCGCCATTCCCGCCATATGTAATCAGTTCGTCCGGATGCTGCGCTACCGCGGGATCCAGGTTATTCTGGATCATCAGCATAATCGCCGCAGCCTGCTGGCTTTGCGCCGGGTACTCCCCGATGGGCCGGGCATACATGTCGTAGTTCGGCTTAAACCGATACATATAAATCCGACCGTAGGCGTTCAATTCAGCAAGGAATTCCGGGGCCAGCTCTTCATGCCAGTCCTCCGGAAAATAACGGAGCGCATTACGGAGCGCCAGCTTTTTTTCTGTCGACGATAATATATCTTTTCGCCTGGGGGCGTGGTTAGCATCCGGATCATACGTTGCCGGAGAAGGCAACGTAGCCGGGATTCCCTGCAGTATTTGTTCTTTGAATGTCATAGGTTGTTCACAACTATTTCACCTCCTTTTACGACCATCCAAGGCAATAGCTGCCCTTGCCGGTAAAGAATTTCATTGTAATCCGACGTATTGAAAATTACCAGATCTGCCTTTTTCCCAGCCTCCAGAGTGCCTGTATCAGCCAGACGCAAAGCGCTTGCCGCCCGCTCGGTTATTCCTGCCAATACCTCGGCATTACTTAATTTCTGAAAAGCCCCCAGCACACTGGCCTGGGTGAGCAAGTCTCCCATGGGAGCAGAACCCGGATTCCAGTCGCTGGCAATCGCCAACCTCCCGCCTTTATCAAGCAATTCCCTGGCCGGCGTAAATGCCATACCCAATCCGAGTGACGCGCCAGGCAACGCGGTAGCGATGGTATTGCTTTTGGCCAGCAGTTCAATCTCAGCTTCACCACTTGCTTCCAGGTGATCAGCACTGACGGCATCAAAATCAACGGCTACCTGGCTCCCCCCTACATGAAATTGGTCCGCATGTACCGTAATATCCATGCCCAGCTCCTGTGCCCGGGTAAAATACGGGAGAATATTTTCCGGCGTGAATGCACTTTCCTCAATAAATGCATCAAGACGGCGGCATAATTGTTCCTTGATAATAACCGGCAGAAGTCCGTCGACGATCGTCTTAAGATATGCTTCAGGAGACCCCGAAAAATCCCGGGGCACCATATGCGCTGCCAGACAGGTTGGGACCAATGTTGCCTTGGTTTGTGTAGCTGCCTTCCGGATAGCTCTCAGCATTTTCAATTCCTCTTCCACCGATAATCCATACCCGCTTTTCACCTCTACCGTGGTAATCCCTTTTCCCACTAATTGCGTAGCCCTTTGGCTGGTCAGGCTGGCCAGTTCATCGCCGGAAGCTGACCGCGTTTTCATCACGGTGTCCCAGATGCCGCCTCCGGCACGGGCAATCTCAAGATACGTCTTCCCGGCATTTCGCATCGCGTAATCCCTGGCCCGGGTACCCCCGAAGCAGATATGGGTGTGGCTGTCAATGAACCCCGGCAAGCCTATACAATTCTCCGGGAGCGACGTGATTTCTGCATTTTTCTCAGCGGCCAGTCGGAGTAATTCTCCATGGTCACCGATCCGTAAAATCTGATCATTCTCCAATAAGATACCCGCCTGGGATAAAATTTTAAGATCTTCATCACGTATTGGACCGCGATCGGGTAATCCGGTCATAGGGATGAGTTGGTGAAACGGTCCGATGTATCGGAATCCGGTAGCCATAGTTCAGTGGGTTTTGTTGGTTACTAACTATACTGAAAGTAATACAAGAATACGGTTTTTGGGACAGAAAATGCTGATTTATCTGCCAGAAAGGCCCCTTTTCCTTGTGGCACATTCGTGTCTTGACAATAAACGCATTCTATCAGTTTTTTGCCGAATACCACGGAGCATCCTGATAGTCTGATTCCCTAGCCGCGGCTTCACGATTCTTCATGCGAATATGCTTGTCATCCAGGACTTTATTTCGGTACCCGAATAAATGGAAAATTTCCCGGGCGAAGAACCGCGCGATATGCTTATTAACGACAAGTACCTCTTTGGCGTCTGATTCCCATTTGATGCCGGGGAGCAATGGAAAAATCTTATCCATTCTGAACTTTCGCAGCCAATCAGACAATCGAAGGAAAAACCGGGGAACTTTTCGAATCAGGAAATATCCGTCATTTCCCTGTTTCTGATAAAGCGGCATAAACAGCCGTGCCGGCCGGTCGGCTGTCATCATTTCTCCATCGCTGATCGCCAGGGACGTCCCTTTTTTCACACGCATGAAATTGACAAATCCGGGTTGCATTTCGAAAGACTCCCCGGGATGTATTTCATACCGGAAGTAAATTTCATACACCGACTGAAGCCCTTTGGCTGCCTGTTTAAGGTATTCGTAATAATGCTGGGATGACAAATCAAACTCGGGGATGATACCAGTAAAGGCAAGGGTCAGCCGGGCAAAAGCCAGATGCTGCTGCATGGCAGGAGGGTCCTGGTGCTGTCCGCCCTCATAGCCAAAAGCGACGTAGCCAAGTTCATTGATATAACTGAGGATCGGGCCATCCAGGTATTCCTCAATGCCCAGTATCATAGGAACAGGGTACTGTTCGGCAAAGGTCCGGTTCATTTTCATGTCATTGACCGTCAGAAAGGGAATGGTCTGACAGGAGGTGGTGTGGAGATCAAAAAAATAAAACGGGCCCTTCTCCCGTTCAAGTATTTCATCAATCAACCGACACAATTCGATTTGCTGGAATTCCTCACTTGATGTGGGGGTCAGATCACCGGACCGCAAGGCTTTTACCCGGGCCATGGTCCATAACCGGTTAAGATCTTCATCAATAAATCGCTCTCCTTTCGCCAAGGCCGGCGGATTTCCTCGGAGGGCATACACAGTACCATGAAGTGCCTCCGTTTCCCTGCGTAAATCTTTCAGCATCAGATCCAGCGCCTGTATACCAGAGGGCTCATTTCCATGGATACCCCCCATGAATATTACCGTGGGGCCGGAGTTTTTACCGGCTACACGACCAAACAGGAAAGGGTTGGTGTTTTCTCCCGGGATCTGTTCAGGCTCTTTAGGCATGATCAAATTCAATTACATCTTCAATTGTGATGATGCCCACCAATTCCTTATCAACGGCTACGGGCAAACAGCCGATTTCACGTTCCTTCATCATGCGAATAGCCTCTTTAATCGAGGTCGATGGGAGTACGGACACGACATTCTTCTCCATAATGTCTTCAACCAGCAAAGTAGAGTCATCTCCCTTTTTATCATTGCGGACCAGGTGCGTCCAGGTGAGCAACCCACATAATTCTCCGTTTTCATCCTCAACAGGGACATGATGAATATTTTTCCACCGCATAAGTGACGTGGCCAACATCGCCAGGTCTTTTTCCAACACGGTAAATAATTGAGTGGACATGATATGTTCGACTTTCGTCGCGGCTTCATGGGCTTCGAGCGGACTCGTCATGCGCGGCCATTTATGCACCGGGATGCCCTTTCTTTGATTATCGTGAATACTCTTAGTCAACGCCATCAGGGCATCGTCCTTTTTCATGGTCTGACGGGCTTTCCGGTATTCCTGGATTAGCCACTGCGATCCCGTTTGCCCTTTCAAACGCCCTTCAATAACTCCCAGGTATTTCTCAATTTCCTGATTTTCAAGACCGGATTTCTTTAACCCGTCATAGGCCATTGGCAACAAGTCCTTTTCCACTAAATCACTTAAATACCTTGATTCTCCCAACCAATGCAGTACACTGTCCTTCCCAAAACGTGCCACTCTGAAAAAATTAGATTTTGCATCCCTGAAATCCATGACTGACGGCATATCATCAAAGGTAGCCGGTCTCCCTTTCATAAGCCCCACCCAAAAGACGAAATTTGCCATCTCATCCAACGGTGCGGGCCCGGAAGGAATGTACCGGTTCTCTATCCGAACATGTGCCTTGCCTTTTCCAACCCCATAGCACGGACGATTCCAGCGATAGACGGTTCCGTTATGAACACACAACGCCTGCAACCGTGGAATACCCCCTTCATCAAGCGTCTTTAGCGAATCCTCCTCAATTGGCGTGGCAAGAATCACTTTGTGCCGGGCAATATCGTTGCGAAATATTTCTGTAATCGATCCGGTTTCCCATTGTTCGCCAAACGATACGCGCGGTTCCTGTTCCTTCAGCGCATAGGAAGATAGTCGTGTATCAATACTTTGCTGAAAGAGCGCAATCCTGGTTTCACTCCACAATTCCCTGCCCAGAAGCAGCGGAGAATTTGTGGCCATACCCAGAACCGGGGCAGCAATGGTCTGTGACCAGTTGTAACTGGAAATAAAATCCTCCGGATCTATTTGCAGATGTACTTGAAAACTCGTGTTACAGGCTTCAAAAAGCACGGAGTCATGCATGATAGATAATTCATCCACCCCGTCAAGATGAACCGAAAAATCGGCTTTTCGCTGCTTTTTCACCGCTTCATTCAGGGCGAAATATCGCGGCATCGGGGTCATATATTCAAACTCGAGTTCATTTTTACTTATCGTCGGAAGAATGCCGGTCAAAATCACTCGTGTATCCCTTTTCTGTGCCTCGTCCGAGGCATTATTCAGCATGCGTGTCAGCTCTTTTTCCATTTTCATGAAACACCCACTGCTCAGTTCTGCCGGATCAAGATTGATTTCCAGGTTATAGCGCGCCAGTTCGGTTTGAAAATGCGGATCATTTAATGCCTCCATAATCAATCCGGAGTTGGTAGCAGGACGCCAGTGCGTATCTACCAGGCAAAACTCCTGCTCGGCCCCCACACGAGTGATTCCAGTCTCAATCAAGCCTTCAGCTAACATTCGCTCAAGTGCCTGTATATCATGGAGCAGGTGTCTGATAAATTGGCCGCGAGCCTCCCTGCTTTGCGCGACCTTGACTTTTTGTTCTCCCATAATTGACCATAATATAGTTAAACAACTCCATTTTTTGCTGAGTGAATATCAGCTTTTGCCATGACCTATCTCACCGATTCTATGGCCTCTTTAAGAATTTCAGCCGATTGCATGAGTTTTGATTTTTCATTTTCATCCAGCGGAACCTGGAGAACTTGTTCCACACCTCTGTCCGAGACGAGGGTAGGCAATGAGAGTGCTACCTCCTTCAGGCCATATGGCCCATTGAGTACGGAAGAAATATTAATGAGCCGTCTTTCCCCACGCAAGATCCATTTAAGCATCGCAGCCGTAACCAGGCCGATGGCATGATTGGTTGCGCCTTTGCGTTTGATGATCTCATAAGCCGCCCGACGCACCTTCTCGCTAATCTCGTCTTCGTATTCCACTTTCCATCCTTCCCATTCGCGCAAGGTCAGCGAGCCAATGCGCGCTTTGGACCATAGCGTAACTTCACTGTCGCCATGTTCGCCTACTACATTGGCATGAATACTCTTTGGGTCTACATGGAGTCTCTTGCCAATAAATTCACGCAAACGGGAGGTATCAAGCAACGTTCCGGTTCCGATCACCCGGCTTGGTGGTAGCTGGGTGAACTGCTGGTAAAAATATGTAAGCACATCCACGGGATTGGAAACTATAATCAACATGCCATTAAACCCTTTCAGTCGCTCCGAAATACTCCTGGCTATTTGGATGTTGGCTTTCAGCAGATCCAGTCTCGATTCTTCGGCCGTCCCGCCTTTGCCGGCAGTTATGACGATCGCCTGACATTGCGACATCTCTTCAATCGAAACCGCACGAACATCTGCGGTAGGATAAAATGAGGATCCGTGATTTAAATCCATGGCTTCCCCCTCCGCCAATTGTTCGTTTGCGTCGTTCAGCAATAATTCCCGACAAATGCCTTTTTGGAGAATGGATATGGCTACACTCGAGCCCACGTACCCCATTCCGATTATACCTATTGAATATCTGTTCATCTTTTAAAAGTATTGACCGGATCGGGAGAATAAAAATTTATCTCCTCTTTCCTTCTGATTTAGTGAAGATTAGCCAATGCAAACGATTCGGTAAAAAGCTTAAGTCGCATGCTTGTATAAATCTGATAAGTATTGCATCCTGGTGAACAATCAGACATCTCCTGCCGTGCGCCTCCGGATGTGTCATCCCGGGGCAATTTAGTCACATCTACTGTGCTTTTACATCTCGTGACATTTCTTTACATGAGCGTGACTTCTGTAAATCCGTCCTTTTCTATATTTGAAATGAATAAAGGGCATAGAAGAATTTTAACGAATTCTTCGTAAGGGTTTACAAATTGAGTATGCCCTTTATTTTTTCTCCTTTTCTCCGTTTTCCCCCATCCGTAGAATTTTTCCTTGCATGGTAAACGCAGGAAACCCGGTCCATGAGATATTCAACCTATGAACCGGGTTTCGGGAATACATGAAGCCACGCATTCATTGTGCGGGATCTGTGCATTCAGAAATTATCCGCGCACCATTGTTTCACTGATGAAGGGTTGATCATAATACCGTTTCCCTGTTGCTTGCGCAAGGGCATTGGCCAAAGCACCCATTACCGGTGGCAAGGATGGTTCTCCTAAGCCGGTCGGATCGATTCCATTATTTACAAAGAATGTTTCCACCTCAAGTGGCGCCTGATTATGACGGATCAGCTTGTAGCTGTCAAAGTTATTCTGTCTTGGTTGTCCTTCCTGGAAAGTAATCGAACTGTACAAGGCATGGCCAACGCCATCAACGATGCCTCCTTCTACCTGATTCCTTGCCCCTTCCGGGTTCACCACAATACCACAATCAACCACACACCATACTTTTTTGACGCGAGGCTGATTATTCTCCATGACCAGATCCACCACCTGAGCTACATAAGAATTATGGCAATAGTAGGCGGCAACACCACGATAGACACCTGGCATTTCTTGTCCCCAACCTGCTTTTTCCTTTACCGTTTTTAACACGCCCGCGTATCGTGCAGCATCATAGTCATTATCCTCACCCACCGGATTATTCATCGCCCTATCAAATAATTCCAGGCGGAATTCAATGGGGTCCTTGCCTGCTTCCGCAGCCACTTCATCAAGAAATGCCTGCTCGGCTCCCGCGACGAAATTAGATCGGGGTGCTCTCCATGCCCCGGTCGAAATGTTGGAAGGCATGTTCAGGTTTTCGCTCAAATAGTTATCGACGGTTCCTGCAGGGTAGCGATTGGCGAATAAAGGTCCCCCTTGCGCGCCGGCACCCCGGGCATGGAATCCAATCAGCTTGTTATTCTCATCCAGCGCCGCGCGATATTTAATCTTATAGGCCGGCCGATAGGTACCCTGGGTCATATCATCCTCCCGGGTATAGATCAGTTTAACCGGGGCCTTCACTTTTTGTGAGATCAGAGCGGCTTCTATTCCGAAATTCCCGTACAACCTTCTTCCGAAGCCCCCGCCCATGCGTGACCTCATGATCGAGATTTTATCTTCCGGCAATCCCAGTACAGCTGAGGCAGTTTTTAACAAGTATTCAGGTGTCTGAATCGGCCCATGCAATTCAGCCCCGTCTGTACGTACATCGGCGTAAAAATTCATGGGCTCCATGGTGTTATGCGCCAAAAAAGGAGCGCTGTAGGTTCGTTCGATAACCTTGGCGGCATTTTTAAAGGCATACTCCGGATCCCCATCCTTTCGGTCCGGGGATTCTGCTGGTTTGCTTATCAGGTCAGTCAGTCCTTTTTCATGGTCCGCACTGCTTTCCAACGGGCTCGTTTTCTCCCATTGTGCTTTAATTGCCTTCTTGGCTTGCATTACCTGCCAGGTATTCTCACCTACCACTGCGATAAGTTCTGGAAATGCGTTCACATCCGACCATTGCATCTCAGCGCCTTCAGGTCGCGCGTTTATGGTAACGACATCAACAATCCCCGGCATGGCCCTGGCTTCATCGGCCTCCATGGATTGCAGTTTCATTCCAAATGCCGGCGGATGAATGATCATGGCGGTCAGCATGCCCTCCCGATAGGTATCAATCCCGAATAATGGTTGGCCGGTAACAATCTTTTTGCCATCTACATTTTTGCGACCCGTACCGATGATTTTAAACTCCTTGGGATCTTTCAACGGGACATCTTCCGGCACCTCCAGGGTACCTGCCAATGAAGCCACTTCACCGTATCCCAGTGTCTTGTCGCCGTGAATAAGCTTCCCTTCCTTAGTAGTAATCTCAGAAACATCCACCTTCCAGGTTTGAGCCGCTGCTTCTCTCAATAAGTGACGCGCCGAAGCACCCGCTTTTCGCAATGGCTCCCATGCCATCCGGATCGACTGGCTTCCCCCGGCCAACTGACGGGTATAATTCTGAAGGTCCAAACCCGCCTGCTCCACAATCACATCCTTCCAGTCAACATCAAGCTCCTCCGCCACCAACATGGGCATGGAGGTTTTTACATTTTGCCCTATTTCAGGATTCGGAGAATAAATCGTTACCAATCCGTTATCGGCAATTTTTAAATACGCATTCACATCAAACCACTCCTTCGGAATACTGGCAATCTCTTCCGGATTGGGCTTGCAGGCAGTCAGCCAATTGAAGGAAATCATCATCCCTCCTCCGGCCAGTGCTGATGCTTTTAAAAAATTTCTTCTGTTTACAGTAGTTTTCACGACAGTCATAGTAGGTTGGAATTAAATGGACCTCATTTCTTCTGATGCTGATTTTATTGCCTTCTTGATGCGAACATAGGTACCACACCGGCAAATATTTCCTGCCATCCCGGATTCAATATCCTGGTCCGACGGGTTATTATTTCGGGCAAGCAATGCCGCAGCATTCATGATTTGTCCTGCCTGACAGTACCCACACTGGGGCACATCATGTGCCAGCCACGCTTTTTGAACGGGGTGGTCCCCATTCTCTGACAGGCCTTCAATCGTTGTAATTTTTTTATCGGATACGGCGGAAACAGGCAGGGAACAAGACCGCACCGCAACACCATCGAGGTGAACAGTACAAGCACCGCACTGAGCGATACCACAACCAAATTTTGTCCCGGGCAGCTGCAAATGATCCCTGAGAACCCAGAGAATGGGCGTATCAGGTGATACATCTACTTGCATTTCCTGTCCGTTTACTTGTAAAGTATATGAAGCCATAATGTAAGGAAGTTCAGAAAGTGAAATACTTGGTTTATCATTAAAATTGCCCAGAATAAGTTAAATATGCAATTTTTCGACATCCGGGCCGATCATACCAGCGATCAGAAAATATCTTATAAAAAATATTGAGTAAAACACTCCCCCTATTTGGGTGAAAATGAGATGTTAAGCGCTATTTGCTCTGGAATTATTACCAGGATATTCGTACATTGATGCTTTCTCATTGTATCCTTACGAATATGCCGAAAATTCATGTTGAACGATCCATCCTTATAAATTCTCCGGTTGATGAGGTCTATCATGTCATCAGGGACTTTAACCACTGGACCAAATGGTCGCCCTGGCTCATCATGGAGCCTGAAGCAACTGTCAAGGTCGCCCCGGATGCATCCTATTATGAATGGGAAGGAAACCGGGTGGGAATCGGCAACATGCGCATCACCAATACTCATAAAAATACCTCTGTGGACTATGACCTGGTTTTTCTCAAGCCATGGAAGTCTAAAGCAAAGGTTCGTTTTGAGCTGACCAGTGAGAAGGAAGGTACCCGGGCAACATGGTTCATGGACAGCAGCCTTCCCATTTTCATGTTCTGGATGAAGAACATGATGGAAGGCTTTATCGGCATGGATTATCAGCGTGGCCTAAGGCTTCTAAAAGACTATGCCGAAGATGGAGAAGTACATTCCAAACTTGAGTTTATCGGAGAAAAGGAGTTCACCGGTTCACACTACATTGGAATAAAGTCAACATGCGCCATGGACAACCTTGGTCCATCCATGGCCAGGGATTTTGGTCGGCTCGGACAATATTGTAAGGATAAATCAATCGTACCCTCCGGTCATTCTTTTTCCATTTATCACACCTGGAATATGTCGAAAAGAATGGCCGCTTATACAGCCGCATTACCCGTGGATTCCTTGCCGGAGAATCTACCGGGAGATTTTACTTCAGGCCAGATTCCTGCTACAAAGACCTACACTCTACGACATATCGGTCCTTACGAGCACCTCGGAAATGCCTGGAGCACTTTATTCAATATGCAACAGGCTAAATCATTCAAAAGCAATAAAAAAATTGACCCGTTCGAGACGTATGAGAATTCCCCCGAAGAGGTGGCGGATAACCAATTGATAACTGATGTTCACTTTCCGGTCGAATGAACCAGCTTCATTTCACTTCCGCTGAAGTCCCATCAAAAAAAGACCACCACCGCTCGTGTAATACAGAAGCAATAGAGAGTCCTCATTAAAAACAAAATGGTATATTCAAAGCTATGATTTTAAGTAATATGATGTCGTTCACCTGGCCGTTGCTGCTGTTTGCCACAGCAAATTTATTCGGGCAATCGGCAGGGACATCACAAAGCCCTGAGGACCTGTATTCCGAAATATTCTCCGCGCAATTACTGGTTTACAATGGACATGTTTACACAAAATTTCCTGAGCCTTATGACGGGTCACCCATTTACGGGGATGATCTGTGGAATGAAGGATCCATTAGCTATGATAACCAAGTTTACAAGGGAATAGATTTATTCTATGACACAAACCAGGAAGTCCTTGTCGTTGAGCATTTTGACAAGGACGGGTATCCTACTTATTTTTCACCTAACTATGAACGTGTCGATTTTTTTACCTTGAATGATACAAAATTTATTAAGATTTCGGATAGCGTGGCACAGGCCAATAATATCAGAAGTGGTTATTTTCAGGAACTCTTCCTGGATGAAATTGGAATGTATGCCAAACGTAAAACCGGATTGTATAAAGAACAAAAACAGGGGAAATTCATCCCTACGTTCAAAAATGAAGACACTTACTATTTAAAATACCAGGGCACCTACTTCCCTATTCGAACGAAAGGATCCATTAAAAAAGTCCTCCGGGATTTCAAAAAACAAATCAACCAGTTTGACCGGCAGCAAAATCTTCTCTTCTTTGACGACAACCGAGAGCATTCCTTGTTAAAAATTATACAATACTGCAACGCATTAATGAAGGAAGACTCTTGAGCAGACACGTTTTATATACTTTCCTGAGCTTGTTTCTTGCAAGCGGAGCTTCCGTTTCTGCTCAGACACAGGATTCAACGCTTCTGTTTTCCAAGTGGGTGAACGAAACCGAAGCCTCAACCTCATACCGTTTCTATTTTGATCCTGATCAAATGGATAGTTTACGCGTTATATCACCTTCCGCAAGTATGCCCGATGCACTGAATGAATTATTCGGTGGTACTTCGTACTATTACTACGTCGATTCGCTTCAACACGTGTACATTACTTTTGAACGGCCGCTACGGCCCACATTGGCCGATAATTATTTCCAACAGGATGAGTCTAGCGACGATTTTGATGTAGCGGTCTTTGACTATATGTATGACGAAACCCAACGTCAACAGCTTTCCGAAGATGAGATCATTTATGAAATCGGTCCCCGGACCAATAAGATTACTGAGGCCAATGCGGTAATACGTGGGCAGATTCGAAATATTCATACCGGCGAACCCATTACCGGGGCAGTGATCTATAATGCCACCAGTGGAAAAACGACCACGTCAGATCCGTTTGGCTACTATCAATTAACAATCCCAACAGGCAGAAACAGCCTGGAGACTACCTTTTTAGGTATGCTTCCGGCGAAGAGGGAATTAATGATCTATTCCGACGGGGAATTTAATATTGAATTGAGCGAGAAAGTTATCTCGCTTCGTGAAGTGATTATTCGCTCCGACCGGGATATCAATGTAGCGAGTACACAAATGGGGGTGGAAAAACTGGATATTTCGACCTTAAAACAAGTCCCTTCTGCGTTGGGCGAAGCAGATATTCTTAAAGTAGTATTGACGTTGCCGGGCGTCCAAACAGTAGGTGAAAGCTCCACGGGCCTGAATGTCCGGGGCGGTACGACGGATCAAAACCTCATTTTATTTGATAATTCCGTCATTTATAATCCATCGCATCTTTTCGGATTTTTCTCCTCATTTAATCCGGATGTCGTTCAAGACGTCCAACTCTATAAAAGCGGGGTCCCTGCTTCGTATGGCGGCAGGCTTTCATCGGTGATGGAAGTCCGGTCACGCGTAGGCAACAAAAAGAAATTTGGGGGCTCCGGGGGTATTGGGTTGGTGACAGGCCGACTGACCCTTGAAGGACCAATAATCAAAGAAAAAACATCGTTTTTAATTGGTGGGCGGACGACCTATTCAGACTGGATCCTCCGACAGTTACCGGATGAATCACTGGAAAATAGTGCAGGCTCTTTTTATGACCTGAACCTGCACATAAATCACGAGCAGAATGACCGGAATTCATTTGACCTCACCGCGTATTACAGCAGTGACAGGTTTCGACTGAATAACGATACCCTCTACCGATACAGCAATGCCCAGGTTGCTTTTCAGTGGGACCATTCCTTTAATAAAAAGCTCTTCGGCGTATTCACTGCCTCGTACAGCCAATATGATTTCGATATTTCCAGTGACCGGAACGAAGTAAACGCCTTTCAGCTTGACTCCAGAATAAGCCAATACCAGGCACAAGCCAATCTCTCCTACTTCAGGTCAGATAATAATGAAATAAATTTTGGTGCGAGCATTATTCGATACGACGTACAACCCGGTCAAATTGATCCCAGTGGGCCCGAGTCATTAATTCTTCCGGAAGTAGTGGAAGAAGAACAGGCATTGGAAAGCGCGGTGTATGCCAGTAGCAGTTTTAAACTTAGCGATAAGCTAACCGTCGATGCGGGTTTACGATTCTCTTTCTACCAATACCTGGGACCTCAGACATTTTATGAATATGCCAGCGAGGCCAGGGAGGAATCTACGATTACAGATACCGTGTCGTTTTCTTCCGGATCAGTTATCGCGAACTACCAGGGGCCCGAGTACCGTCTTTCCGCCCGTTATCTGCTGACCAATTCAAGTTCGATTAAATTCAGCGCCCAGCGGATGCGGCAGTATATTCACATGTTGTCGAATACCACTGCGGTAGCGCCCACCAACCTTTGGAAACTTAGCGATAAGTACATCCGTCCCCAGATCGGTGACCAGATATCGCTGGGATTTTATAAAAACTTAAGCAGGAATACGGTCGAAGCATCTGTCGAAGTTTATTACAAGCGGATGCAGGACTTCCTGGACTATAAAAATGGTGCGGTTCTTCTCCTAAATGAGAACATTGAAACGGACGTACTCAATACTCAAGGAAAAGCCTACGGTGCAGAATTCCTGATTCGTAAACTCACCGGAAAACTGAATGGATGGGTCAGCTATACCTACTCCAGGTCGCTGTTGAAAACAAATACCGAGAATTACATCATTAACAACGGCGAATACTACAGCAGTAATTTTGACAAACCGCATGACGTGACGATTGTCAGCAATTACCGGTTCAGCCGACGCTTTAGTGTATCTGCAAATTTTACCTACAGTACCGGAAGACCCATTACGATTCCGGTTGGTAAATATACCTATGAAGGAGGGGAACGGCTGGCTTATTCAGAAAGAAACGCATTCAGAATACCGGACTATTACCGGGCGGATATATCCCTGAACATCGAAGGAAATCATAAAGTAAATAAGCTGGCGCATAGTTCGTGGTCAATTTCCGTTTACAACCTCACAGGCCGGGACAATGTCTATTCTGTATTCTTTAAATCGGAAGGTGGAACGATCAATGCCTACCAATTAAGCATATTCAGCGAGCCCATTCCAACCATTACATATAACTTTAGATTTTGAGACAACGTACCTATCTATATAGCCTGATTATCGCGACGTTTTTTATGGCGTGTGTGGAACCATTTGATCCACCGGAAATAATTTCTCCGGAAGAAATTGTGGTCATCGAAGGAACCCTGGATGCACCCGATGGCCAGGCAACGATACGGCTTTCGAGGATTCGGAATATAACATCCACCGAGGCGGATTCAGCGCTAGGAAAAATCAGTGGAGCAAGCGTATCGGTCAACGTCGACGGATCAGTTTATACCATTCCAGAAGTTTCACCAGGCCTCTATCAGGCATTGTTACCCGTATCCGCCGAGTCGGAAGCTACTCTCGAAGTACAGGCACTCGGGCAAACCTTTACGTCGGATGAGGTCATTGTTCCCTCAGTCCCTCCCATTGACAGCATTACCTTTTCAGCCGATGATCGGGGCGTACAGATTGAAGTCACTACCCATGACCCGGATAACAGCACCAGGTATTACCAGTGGACGTATGTAGAAACAGTGCAATACCGAACACAATTTGGCTCAGACTATTTTTATGATGGAACGCAGGTGTTTCAACGTGATGGGCAAACGCTGCAATGCTGGCAAACGAACCCTTCGTCAAACATTCTTGTCGCGACCAGCGATGGCCTGGCGGAAGACGTTATTTTTAAATACCCTCTCGTGTTTATTCCAGTCGATTCCTGGAAACGGGAAATCAAATATAGTGTCCTGGTAAATCAATATGCCATAAGCGAAGAGGCCTATATATTTCTAAAGGAACTTGAAAATAATACCGAAAATGTAGGCTCCCTGTTCGACCCACAGCCTGGCAGAATTTTTGGAAATATCCGGAATATATCGTCACCTGAGCAATATGTCATTGGGCAATTTAGTGCCCGTGCCGCTACACAAAAACGATTCTTTGTTTCACGGCAGGATTTGCCCGATTACCCGAAGCTTCCGGCAGTTTGCAGCCTTTTATCCGTTGATTCTATCTCAGTCGAGGATCTGAATCGGAGAACTACCCCTTTTACATTAATGGGAACTATCACTAACTTATTCGGTAACGTCATCGGCTATACCTATGCAGCACCACCATGCATGGATTGCCGACTGTTACGGGATCGAAGTACGAATG
>CAYGOW010000012.1:21566-22797 GCA_964351425.1 uncultured Roseivirgaceae bacterium | reverse complement strand
CAGCACAAGATGGTGGATGACGGCACTGGCTACCACAGCGAGCACCGGCAAGACATCATCAAGAGTACGGATCCAAACTTCAGGCCGGTAGATATGGAATTTGCCCCGGATGGTTCGCTCTACCTTGCAGACTGGCACAATGTGTTGATCGGACATATGCAACATAATGCCAGGGATCCGTTGCGCGATCATGTACACGGACGTATTTACCGGATTACCTACCCCTCACGTCCTTTGGTAAAACCAGTACAGGTTGCAGGTGCTTCCATTACGGAATTGCTGGATAACCTGAAGTTGCCTGAAGCCAGGACACGGGCCAGGAGCAGACGTGAATTGCGTGGCCGGAATGCGCAGGAAGTATCAACCCAATTAAAAGCATGGACCGACCGACTGGATACGAATGACCCGGAATACGTCCATCACCTCACGGAGGCCTTATGGGTGAGCTGGGGGATTAACCAGGTGGATGAATCGATTTTAAAAATGCTCCTGAACTCGGAGGATTTTCATGCCCGTGCCGCTGCGGTTCGCGTCCTTCGGTATACAGGCCATCAGGTAAATGACCAGGTGCCACTCCTGGTTAAAGCGGCTAATGATGCCCAAGGACGGGTGCGTCTGGAAGCGATTGTCGCAGCCTCCTGGCTGGAGAAGGAAGACGGGCTTCTGGTGCTGGAGGCGGCGGCGCAACAACCGTTGGATGACTGGATGCTGGATGCCTACGAAACGGCAGTGGCACATCTGAATGGCATGACGCTGGAAGAGAAAAAACAGGAGGACTTTAACACGGAATTATCCGGGCGTGATCTTGTGGTATTCAAGCGTGGCAAGGAAATATATGAGCGGGAGGGCTACTGCATTACCTGCCACCAACCCGATGGCAAGGGATTGGAATCTTCAGGATTTCCGCCGCTGGTTGGTACCCAATGGGTGTTGGGCGACGAGGAAAGGCTGATTAAAATTACGTTAAAAGGTCTTTATGGCCCGATCGAAGTAGAGGGTGTTACCTATCCCGGGCAGGTGCCTATGACCCCGTTTGGCGGCCTGCTGGATGACGATGAAATCGCGGCGGTCCTGACCTACGTCCGAAATGCCTTTGGCAATAAGGCACTTCCCGTGACTCCGGATAAAGTGTCCGCAGTCCGTGCCATGACTGAAACCAAAACAGGATTTTATACTTCGGAAGAACTTTTGAAAGATCATCCGATGAATGACGAATAAACTATGGAACGAC
>CAYGOW010000012.1:18302-21556 GCA_964351425.1 uncultured Roseivirgaceae bacterium | reverse complement strand
TCATTATCAGCAGTATTTTAATTCTTTTCATGGGGGTGCCCATGGCATGTGCGCAAAACGATCAGCCGTGGCTGCATTATGAGGGCGATGAGGGTCCGGGGAAGGGCAAGCATATTGTCCTTGTCAGCGGGGATGAGGAGTACAGGTCGGAAGAAGCGTTGCCCATGCTTGCCAAAGTTTTAACGAAGCAGGGATTTACCACAACCGTGCTTTTCGCCATTGATCCGGAAACCGGGTTGATCAATCCGGATTACCAGGAGAATATTCCCGGATTGCAAATGCTGGAGCAGGCAGACCTGCTGATCTTGTTTACGCGGTTCAGGGAGTTGCCCGACGAGCAAATGAAATACATTGACAATTACCTGAAGAAAGGGAAGCCGGTTATTGGCCTGCGAACGGCCACTCATGCATTCTTCTACCAGGATAATCCGGAGGGTAAGTATGCGCATTATAGCTGGAACAGCAAGGTGCCGGGATGGGAAGGAGGATTTGGCCGCAGAATACTGGGAGAGACCTGGGTGGATCATCACGGAAAACACGGTGAAGAGGGTACACGGGGACTGATTGATGGAGTCCGTCAGCGGGAAGACCATCCCGTGTTGCGCGGAGTGAACGATATTTGGTGTGCCACCGATGTATATGGCACCCGTGCCCTTCCCGCTAATGCCAACGTTTTGGTATGGGGTCAATCCACCCGGGGGATGAATCCTTCAGTGCCGGTGAATTGGGAAAAATCAATCATGCCCGTCGCATGGACAAAACCGTACCACTTGGAAGACGGGCAGGAGGGACGTGCATTTGCCACTACGATGGGTGCCTCGGTAGATTTACAAAGTGAGGACCTTCGCCGGCTCATTGTCAATGCCTCTTATTGGTTGTTGTCCATACCTGTACCCACATCTGCCGACGTCACCTTACCCGATGGATACTCGCCGACCATGTTTGGCTTTGGAGAATACAAGCCTGGCTTACAGGTTTCAGACCTGAAATGACCCGTTTGATGTATGGGCTTCTTTGTTACCTATTTATTGGGATTATTCCTTTTTTCTTGCGCAGGTAGACAATCCAAATGGGGCGTACAATGGACAAAAGCTTACAAAGCTGGTAAGTATAAAAATTCCTGCCAGCACTAGAAGCACGATCGCAAGCGTTCCGGAGATTACATTGGTGTAATACAACCCGATAACCACCACGGCAATCAGGACGCGGATTATTCTGTCAGCGGTTCCCATGTTCTTTTTCATCATAAATCTATTTAGTTGGAAATTGATTCTGCCAATAGTACGATCAGGGTAATAATGGTTATACATAGAAGACATACCACTATAAATTTCCAGATCGTATTATTCATGGTTCAATGTAGGTTCTATTCTTTCTATTAACCTTGATCAAAGTCAGACGAAAAAAAGATTAATTTCACTTTTTATCCTCCCAGGTTACATGGGCAGCCTCACGAGTATCACGACCCTCCATCTGCTGAAGGGCATCTCCCAACTCAACACGCATGGAATCTGCCAGGACATTCATCCTGGCAACCAACTCCGGCTCTTCATCTATGAGATTCTTTGTTTCACCCGGATCGGCAGACAAATTATACAACGAGGCTTCCTTTAGATCCACATAATCATAATCAGCCGGGAGTCCGCCGGATCCGCCGGGACGTCCGCTCAGGGTTCTGTACCTGTGAGGAAAATACAACTTCCAGTCCTTGTAACGGACCGCATGCAATTCATTACGGTGATAATAGAAGAAGTAGGCCTCCTGCGGACTCTCGGTCGATTTCAGCATCCGGCATGGGTGCGTTTGTGAGTCCGGCGATTGTTGGAAAAAGGTCAATGGCCATAACCGGTGTATTAATGGTTACACCAGCAGGCAAGGAGCCCGGGTACCAGGCCACAAATGGTTCCCTGTGACCTCCTTCAAACGCGGTGCCTTTGCCTTCACGAAAAGGACCTGCCGATCCGGCATGATCCCCGTAAGAAAGCCATGGTCCATTGTCCGAAGTGAATATCACCAATGTATTGGAGTCAAGGCCATTTTGTTCGAGGGCTTTGCGAATCTCACCGACGGACCAGTCAATTTCCATGATCACATCACCGTATAATCCCCGGTCTGATTTACCCCGGAATTTATCCGAAACAAAGAGTGGAACATGGGGTTGCGGATGGGGAACATAGAGGAAGAATGGCTCGTCTGCATGTTCATTAATAAACCGCACGCTTTCTTCCGTAATCCGCGTGGTCAATTCGTTTTGATCTTCGGTATAATATTTCAGGATGGAGTCATTTCTATAAAGTGGGAGATCAGGAAAATTGAATACAGTTCCTTGCCAGGGATGCGCCGGCCACATGTCGTTGGAATAGGGGATGCCATAAAATTCGTCAAAACCTTGTTTCGTTGGAAGCAGTTCAGGGTGATCACCTAAATGCCATTTTCCAAAAATAGCGGTGGCATACCCTATCGATTGTAATGATTCCGCCAGCGTCATTTCATCAGGGTGAAGGCCCCCGGATGAATGCGGCCCGAGGGCCCCATGTATATTGATCCGGTTGGGGTAGCATCCGGTGAGCAATGCGGCACGGGAAGCAGAGCATACGGCCTGAGCGGCATAGAATGATGTCAGGACTACGCCTTCCTTTGCCATCCTGTCCAGATTGGGGGTGAGGATTTTCTCACTTCCAAAAACACCCAGATCCTCGTACCCCTGGTCGTCAGTAAAGATTATGATAATGTTCGGGGGCTTCTTATTCTCCACCTCTTTTTGCACTACCTCTGGTTGGCTACAACTGGTGAAAAGGAGAAGTAACAGGCCTGAAGAAATGATTTTTTGAAGGTGTCTCATCAAGTTTTCAAGATACCCAAATCATGTGGTAATTCATGACCGGCATACCAAATATATTCTGCTCATTAGTTTCTGTTACCTTAAATCCCAGGTGCTCAAAAAGCGGTCGTGCTGTTTTGCTGGCATGTGTCGAAATCTGATTATTACCTGAGAGATCGCAGAAATACGGAAAGTAAAAAAGGAATGTCCTTCAACAGGACATTCCTTTTTCTAGTTTTTTGTTCCTTCACTGGAACAAAGATACCAAATACGTATGTGCTATTATTTCATTCGCGAAAAGGTACCCTCATAATCATTTGACTGACCGTCATATTCCAGCTTCACCGAAAC
This sequence comes from uncultured Roseivirgaceae bacterium, assembly GCA_964351425.1. Taxonomy (GTDB): domain Bacteria; phylum Bacteroidota; class Bacteroidia; order Cytophagales; family Cyclobacteriaceae; genus JAUILA01. The sequence goes on along the minus strand of CAYGOW010000012.1, from coordinate 18,384 downwards.
ATTATTTTGGGTGAAGAGTGCATAAACGGCATCCGGAATGGGGGGTTGTGCATTGGACGATTCCCATTCATTGATCAGCTCC
>CAYGOW010000012.1:0-18292 GCA_964351425.1 uncultured Roseivirgaceae bacterium | reverse complement strand
CCAACCATCAGTCTTATTTACGTTTCTGTAATTCCGGTTGGATGAAGAATTTCCGCGCCATTCAGTAACCAGCACATCTTTTGCGCCGGGTGTCAACGGAGGACGACCCATCAGGTATTTATTGACCACGGCAGGATCATTCTTCAGGTACATTACTTCACAGGATCCACTTCGTATAACAGCGTATTTACCGCCATTATTCACCGTACTATCGCTCCAATGGAGCATTTTGCCATCAAAAATAAGGTCTATTTGATGGAAACTATCTTTCTTTTCATCGACAATTTGAACCCATCCACCCTGTATGGTGGTGGCAAAGATGGTGTTCTCCACTTCTACCACAGCCGGAGTTGGATCCGAAGATTCGCTACACGACATTAATAAGCCGGTGGCGAAGGCAACAACTATAGCGTATCCCTTCATAATTCATGTATTTGGTTGAACATATATATGATTAGGACGGCGTCGGTAACCTTGAATTCTAAATAAAATTATATTATTTCGCCAAAAAGTATATTAGAATACTTATTTACTGCCGATTATCCATTTCACTTTTCTTCTAAAAATTTGGCTAGAGGTAAGTATGCAGTGATTCGCTTTTGCATCGAAGGAATACAATGGCCTTCATCGTACACGCATAAATATTTAATCTGTCAGCTATTTTGGCGTATTTTCCGCATTACGCAGATGGATCTACGCTGGGTGCCATAAACTTATCGCCGAGAAGGATAAACATACCGGCCATGATGGAAACATCAGCCATATTAAAAACACCGGTTTGAAAAATCAGAAAATCCAGATGGACAAAATCAGTTACCGTGCCAAACAGAATCCGGTCAATCAGGTTACCAATACCGCCACCAATGAGCAGGGCAATACCTGTTTGTGCGTAGATGCTAAGGTTTTTTCCTTTGAATAAATAAATACATGCCGCGAATAGTAAGAGAATCGGGAAGACCACAAATAATGCGAATCGTACCGATTTGGGCAATGTATTACCAAAGCTTAGAAAAGCACCCGGATTTTCCACTTTAGTTAAGGTCAGAAAATTCTCTACCACACTGATTTGCTGGCGATCTTCGATATTGGTCCGAACGACCTTTTTACTGATTTGATCACAGCCTACCTGAATAATTAAAACAGAGAGCACAAAGAAAATACGAAGCGTTTTGTTCATGTTTATCTGCCAGTCATGCCTGACGTTTAAATAGGTGTACATACGTACTCCTCTGATGCTACCTTACCGGTTTGACATCCTTGATAGATCCTGTTCATTGACCTGTATTGAGTACTGAAGATAATTAATAATATGCTGACATTCAGTATTACCTGCAGGATTGCTCGCCGGAATGGTCTGGCCATTCAATTTCTAACGCCACTAAGCAGATCCCAAATGTCCTGATTTCAGGTTTTCGATCATAGAGTATTCATGACCAAACGGGACTAAATATTCATTCAAAACATACACATTGCGATATCTTTGATAAACAGGACGTATATTCGCTTACTGTTTAGCTAGTTAGCTGGTCAATGAATAGCCTTAAAAAATATTATCCGTTCGATTATACACAGGATTTGACCAGTCTGATAAGTCTGTTGTGCGTCGGGTTGTGTATAGTATTATCCATCTTTTATTATTTCTCACAGTATGAAACCCTGTATATTCAGGTAGCCATCACGGGTTTGGTAATGCTCACCCCGCTTATACTTAGCAGAAGCGGATTTCCTTCTTTAGGGACGATACTACTATGTTTTCTGGTATGTCTAATTCCTTTTTTGTTATCTCTTTATAACAAAGAATTGTCCATTGGCCTGGGGATCATTAATCCGGTCAATTATTTTGATGTTCGTTTTCTAATCATTTGCAGCATACTGGTTCCCATGACCACCATCCCATTGCGGCAAGCAAGTCTTTTGATTGTTGGAATATTACCTTCGTTTTTGGGGTTAGTGCTGTTCGATCCGATCCATGACTGGCTTGGGGTTGGGTACTACGACTCCGGCTTAGAAAGTTCAGACTATTATTTTTCGGCTAATCTCTTTTCCTCCATCGCATGGATCTTTTTGGCGCTGGCCTTTCTTTTTTTAAAGAATAAGATTGAACGAAATCTTGAAAAGGAACAAAACAGGAGGTCGCGGCTTGAGACATATATGAAGGATTTGCTGCAAACTGGCACCCTCCATGCCATCAGGCAAGGTGTCATTCGTGACGGATATAAGGAAGTAGTTAACACTATATCAAAATCCCTCAATATGGAAGGAGTATCTATTTGGGAATTTGATGAAGGATTTACCTCGATGAGCTGCCGTATTGGCAAATCGGAGGATCTGTCCTATCGACCGGGTATCCAAATTAATTTTGATGCGGATGAAGAATATTTCTCAACCCTTATGGACAAAGGAATTATTATTTCTGATCAAGGGATGCATCCAGTCAATAGCCAGGAAAAGAAATACCGGCATGTGCACCGTGGCAATTCATTTATGGACATTATTTTTCTTCGTGAGAGCAAGCCTTATGGGATCATTAGCTGCGAGATGTTACCTGGAAATCGTCGCTGGCTTGCCGAAGACACCCTTTATTTAAAAGCATGCGCAGATATGCTCTCATTGCTGCATGCGAATCAGGTACAGCGCAAAAGAAATGACGACCTGGAGAAGCGTGTCGCCGAACGGACCTCAGAACTACAGGCCACGAATGAGGAGCTAAGGGAGTATTCTTTTCTGAATTCGCACATCCTGCGAGCACCTGTCGCCCGGATTTACGGTATGTACCAGGTTATTCAGGCTGAGTATGATGAAATTATTACGGATGAAATCCTCACCCATTTTAAAGTATCGATCGAAGAACTGGATAAGATTACCCGCAGGATTGATAAGGATATTAAGGCCAGGGTCAACCCATAGTCGTTGATGTAATTAACATGGACTGCACCCGGTTTCCTTTACCTTTTACGATAAAGCGTATAATAGAGTGTGCATGGGAGAATGTCAGCCAGGCTTGCCCGTGCCAGAATGTCCGACAATTCGGAGAAATCCGTTACAGGCAAGTGATCATGCCATCCTTCTTCGGCTAACAACAAATGGGCTAATTCCTCTGGTTGGATCTGCAGACCGGAAGTCTGTTCAGCCTGATCGATTTTTTCAAGTTGCCCTGTTTCGTATAAATCAAAGTTTATGGCATGATCATACCCGGATGGGCCAGGGTTCCAATTGAAATATTCTTCTATCTCTGTCAAATCCAGTGCAAAGTCATAGCACAGAATAATTCCTTCTGGGCCGATTACCCGAATGGTTTCATCCACCATGACCCCTGAGTGCGCATAGTACCATGACCCTGCATAGGTGACAATGTCAAAGGTTGAGGAGGAAAAAGGCAAAGGGCCTGGAGAATAGGACTCGTAGGAGATAGTGGGTAGTTTCAATGCATTGGTTAGCATATCCACACTTGGTTCCAGGCCCGTAACAGTTTCACACCACTTGGAGAGGGCAACGGACGAATGCCCCATCCCGCATCCCACATCCAGTCCGGCCCGAAAAGACGCCTGTCCCAGGCATTCTTTTAAAATCCGCTCATGAAGGGGTGGGCGATAGGCAGCGTAATGTGTGGCGATCCGTGCATTATACGTACTATTCCCCATTATTTTGGTGGCTGGAATAGTTCGATAAAGATGCCATTGGGATCCTGGATTATAATCAGGTTATCTCCAACCGTACCTACCACGGGAATATTATTTTCTATGATCTTTTTACGCAGCGGGTCCAGGTCATCAAATAGGAAAGTGAGGTAGTTGATTCCGGCGGCTTGTTGCACGCTCTTAATTGTTTTTTTAGGAGGTACATTCTTAAAATAAGCCAATTTTAATACAGTGGCTGATTCACGGCTCTTCATTTTAAAGGTCTTCACACTAAACTTTTCGCCATCAGCCATACCTGCCTGCTTGCTCCATGCTTTATCCAGGCTAAAACCCCCGGTAGCGACCATTCCAAGTACCTCCGTATAGAATTTTTCGGATTCGGTAATGTCTTCTACAACGAGTCCAATCATCAACACCCCATTTTTAACCTGGGGATTTTGGGCCTGTACAGAATAGCCAAGAGACAGTGCGAAGAATATAAAACAGATTTTTTTCATCATGAAGAGTTTAATTGTAGCGGATACTAGTTATAAAGTAGTTACTTCAATAGTACCCAATATCAGGAGAAAGCAACTCATTGCTCTTAACAAATGTGCCGCTTCCACGCGCGATTTCTTTTTGTGCATCATTGTATAAAACGGCACGGGCATGAAAAATCTTTTCGCCGGGTTCGGTGACAATACCCCGTGCAATAATTTTTCCTTCACTGACAGGTCGTTTAAGTTGAATTTCAAATGACGTGGTGAGGACGAAGACATCTTCTACCAAAGAATTTACGGCGAAAAAACAGGCGTCGTCCAGTAACTTAAAATAAACCGACCCATGCATGCCCCCCAGGGCATGATGATACTTTTCTGAGAGTGTCAGGCCAATATCCGCTTCTCCTTCCCTGATGTCAATCGTGGTGGTATCATAGATCATGGCATTGATATTTGCCGACAGATACATGCGTTTTAATCGCTCAAAATGGATTTGATTCATACGGGTGAGTCAAAGTGTGAATTGTTGATGAAGTTCACAGATACGATAGCCTGGTCCCGTGATGGACTCAATCACCTGCCGGTCATTGCTTAGGATGGGATTTGTGTGATTGAAGTGGATAAAATGGACTTTGTTCCGGTCTTCAGGAGCCATTGGTGCAAAATACTCAAGACTTTCAATCAGGAACGGGTGGGGTATTTCGGAGATATCACGGTAATTAATTTCCTCTCCATCGTAAAACGAACCATCCAATAACGCGTAATCCACCTGATGTATTTCTTCAAGAATATCTTTATCCCATTTTCCCCATTTGTCTATATCCGGAATAAACAGGAGCGAATGTGCCGGGCCTTCCACGCGATATCCTACCGTTTCTGAATATTCATCCCTGTGGGGGACCCGAATGGGTGTGATCTGGATAGAGGGTGTCAGTTGAATGGTTTCATTCTCCGTCAAAGGCATCAGTGAAATATTCTCCAGCGTAACCAATTGCTCCCAGGGACCATTCGTTTCCAGAAAAGACTTCATTCGCGGCATGGCATAGACAGGAATTTTCTGGCCGCCGAGTGCCTCCCGGCCAAAATACATCAGGCCTGTATAATGGCCGATATGGGCATGGGTGAGGAATATGCCGTCCGGGGTTTCGCTTTCCATAAAGCCGGCCTCATTCTTCAGTGCTTTTAGCTGGCGGGGCATATCAGGGGTGGCCTCGATGATGTAGGTTTTTTGATTCGCCGGATCTACAATACCAAGGGAAACCAACATACGGTCCGGGTCCGGGTGATCGAACAGATCCCGGCAGCATTCCCGGTCACACCCTATATGTGGTGAACCGGCATCCTGGATGGTTCGGTAATGCTCCTTTTTGACGGACTTGCTTCGGCCTGGTGGGGAGGGGAGGAAGGCGTATCGCATGCGGATACCATAAGAATCAGGAACACAAGGTATTTATTCATCACTTCTTTTTGCTTGACTTAGCTTGCGGATTGTAGGCCAAACACTTTTCGACCCAATAGGCCAGATCATCTTCCATGTCAAATCCGGTAGGATCAACGAATATAAATCCTTTCATGGGCCTGCCTGTAAAGTCATGAGCAAGTCCAGGCCTTTTGCTTTATTATGAACGAGTCCGCAGCACATCTTGTCATTTACCATAAAGCACAGCCCACCCATCATTTTCTTTTCTTCGGTAAGCACATTATTCTCTTTGAAAACCCTGCGGATTCGTTCTGCCTGATATTCATTATAAGCCATAGGTCACTTGTTTTTATATTTCCCGTAGACCGGTTGGCCCGGGTAGCTATCGGGTACCGTCTGGCCTTCTTTGATGACAAATGCCCCATTCACAAGCACATATTGTATGCCCTCGGAGAAAGCGATACCCTTGTCAAACGTGGCCCGGTCAATGATTTGATCGGCATTGAATACGACAATGTCAGCATCCATACCTACCTGCAGTCGTCCCTTGAAGCGCATGGACGGTGCGATATCCTGTAACCGAAGGGCTGGCAGCAGGGTCACCTTTTTCAAGGCTTCATTTAACGAGAGTACCTTGTCTTCCCGAACATATTTTCCCAGGAGCCGGGAAAAAGTCCCTGCTGTTCTTGGATGTGCCAGGGGAGCATATGGCATGCCGTCAGAGGCAATGATAGTATTGTCAGAGGCGATACCTTCCTGGATCCAGTCTTCTTTCATCAGGTGAATGATTACGGTACCTCCTTGTTTACGGTATTTTGCAAATGTCGCTTCGGTTAGCCGTTCACCGGTTTCCACCCATTGCAAATCACCGTAAGTAATCCCCATTTCTTCCTGCCACCCTTGATCAAAAAGTGCTGACTGGAGCGATGTGGAGGCAGCGGTATAGGGGTACAGTTCGGTGGTGATGTCCAAACCTTTTTCTTGTGCTTTATTCACCATTTCTATGGCCAGGCCAATTTCTGAAAGTGACATGCTATTTACATGCACTATATGCAACGGAGCCCCGGTAACGACAGCATCGGCAATGGCTTGCTGAATGGCAATGAGTCCGCCTTTACGCACATGGGTGAAGATAGGGACCTGCATAGCTGCTGCTTTCTCATATACCCGGAACAGCTCGTCCCTGGTGGCCCCCGGTACATATCCTACCGGGATACCGAAGCCAATTCCGCCTTCCTGAAGGGATCCTGCAAGGTGATTCAGCATCATTTCTAATTGCGGGGAAGTTAATGCATGGTCTTTGGATACAGCCATCAGATCTGATACCCGTCTGATCATATCTCCGTCCACCGTTCCCATGCCTGCCTCGTTGCCTGCATAGGATTCTGCTCGGTGAAGAATCCATGAAACGCTACCCCCATAGTTAATGAGCGCCTTGCCTGAGCGTGTTTCATACCACTTTCCAATAAAAGGAATTCCGACTTCCAGCTCAAGCGCGGTAGTTACGCCATCATGTGCCTGGTATTCCTGCTCTTTGTTACTGATGCCATGTACATGGAGGTCAATGAAACCGGGTGAAACTACGTGTCCGGATACATCGATCACTTCTTCTCCTGTCAGGTCTGACGCACTTATTTCCATGATTCTCCCGTCCGAAATGCCAATGTTCCTGACATCGTCCAGGCCTGTTTCGGGATCAATTACGCGTCCCCCTGAAAGCACCACGTCATACGTCGTTTGTGCATGTGAGGTGGTTGAGAGAAGGAGAGGAAGGAGAAGGAGTAGGTATCTGAACATAATAAGGATTTTAGCGTCAAAGCAATCTACTATTTTTCAGCATGAAAGAGAAGTGGTCATGGGGCATTTTGGAACTGTACCTGGATGAATTCTTTTGCAATACATTAATTTTGGTAATTTGCAGGGATGAATGCACCTGAGTCGACATCCCTTGAAGATGTACGCATAGATTTTTCCGATGACAGTGTATGGCTAATGAATGTATGCCTGGCCATCATTATGTTCAGCGTAGCACTGGCCATCAATACCCGGGATTTTAAAGAGATTCTAAGCAATCCCAAGGCCATTTTATCCGGACTGATATCCCAGTATTTTCTTCTTCCCTTTATGACCTGGTGTATGGTGATGGTTATTCGACCTGAAGCCGGACTGGCCCTGGGTATGATCCTCATAGCGGCCTGTCCGGGAGGCAATATCTCCAATTTTTTTTCCCTTCAATCCAAGGGAAATGTGGCTTTGAGTGTTAGCCTGACGGTAATGGCAACCCTGCTGGCACCCATCATGACTCCGTTGAACTTTGAATTATGGGGTGCGAGAGTTCCGTATCTGACCGAAGCCATGCAGCATATCCGACTTGATTACTTCCAGTTGGCCCGGACCGTATTGCTCATTATGGTCGTTCCGCTCTTTGCCGGAATGTTCGTGGCATACCGCTTTCCAGGTTTCGCCAAAAAAATGCAGCGTTACCTTCAATACCTGAGTGTATTTATTCTACTGTCATTTATCGCGGTGGCCCTCTTGAATAACATAAGCGTATTCGGGGAATACTGGCAGTATTTTGTCCTGCTCGTCTTCCTGCAAAATGCCGGCGCGCTGGTGGTTGGATATTTTTTCGGGATAATGACTACTTCTTCACTGGCTGATGCGAAAACCATATCGATAGAAACCGGTATTCAGAATGGGGGACTCGGGTTGGTAATTGTCTTTTCATTTTTTGGCGGTACAGGAGGTATGGTATTGCTGGTGGCCTGGTGGGGAATTTGGGATATTATTTCAGGCTTGCTCATAGCTCAAATTTACAAACGATGGCACAGAGTAAATTTGAGTATGTAAGCCTGGGTAACTGGCTGTTCCTTACTTTTCTGAGGATATGGGCACGTCTCACAGCCGCTGTTGTGTTACGCCGGTATGTCGTAACGGGAAGGGAGAATATACCGAAGAATGGCCCCGTGATATTTGCCGTTAACCATCAGAGTGCATTTCTTGACCCGGTATTAATTGGGATCTCATGCGGGAGGAAGCCCTGGTACCTGACGAGGGCAGGCGTTTTTGTGAATCCGGTTGTCAGGTATATTCTCCGAGCCATCCACATGTTGCCGGTTTACCGCAATCGGGACCAGGTAAATGTGCGGACGGCAAACCACTCCACTTTTGAGCGAAGTAGCGAGATCCTTTGCGGGGGCGGTTCTTTACTGATATTTCCTGAGGGTAATCATGGCATGATGAAAATGCTGCGAACGCCGCTTCGAAAAGGCCTTGCAAGAATTGCACTGGGAACCTTAACGGCTCCCAATAGCCCTTCTGATATCCTGATCGTTCCTGTTGGAATTAATTATGAGCACCCGACGCGAATCCGTACCGACGTTCTGATCCGATACGGTCAACCGGTATCCGTCGCCTCGTACAGGGATGTTTATGAAAATAATCAGGCTGAAGGTCTAAAGATCCTCACAAGGGAATTGGAAGTTGCCATGGAAGCAGAAATGATTAATATTTCGCCCCAGGAGGCGTATGACCAGCTTGAAGAAAATTGGCTGGAAGCGCGAAAGCCCTGCTCTGATCTGCAAAAACGTTTTAATGAGGACAGGAAAATGTTGCAATCTGGCAATTTTGAAGGTTCTTCAGAGAAATCCGGAAATGTTACGCGATGGGTGATGAGAGTACTGCTATTTCCTGTTTTTCTTCTGGGTCTGGTTCTCAATTTGCCTTTACTACTATTAGGTAAATTGATTCTCTTTATTATTGTCAGGGATCCGCATTTCCTGCAATCATTTAAATTTGTTCTGGCCATGGTATGTGCTCCGCTGTATGCGTTGGGTGTTGGTTGGATAGGTGCAGTAATCTTTGGTTATCCTTTCTGGCTTGGCACGGTTTTAAGTCCGTTGGCCGGAATTCTGGCATATGATTATTTTGACCTTCTTATTCGTAGTCGGGTCAGGCAGAAATCAAGCGTGCTTATGGGTGATTACCAGCCTTCTCACTGACCGTTCAATAGCGGGTCAGGGATGGCACGCCATTCCAATTCATTTCCAAACTCATCATAAATGATCCGGATCGTTGTGTGTCCTTTTATTAACGGAATTTCTTTCGTCTCACTACGCGGAATGATTGTCGAGAAGTAGGGGACGTGGCCTTCGAGCAAATTCGGGTTATCCTCCACATCCCCCATAAAGTGCGCTACCTGGATGTTCTTTCCGAAACTATTGGTAAAATCCATTAGAGCGTGCTCATACTGTGCTTCATTTGGTTGAAGATTGATCAACTGAAAATCTGTTTGATGAAACCGCTCTGGTAAATCACTGCTTCGTACCAGTTGGTAGGTGATGTCTACATCAGGGTTTGGATCAAATAACTGAGACTGTGAAATAGTTAGCGGATTAATGTTAAAACGGGTCCGGAATATTTCAGCCATTCGCACCATATCATCAGGTCCGGATTTTTCGAAAATATGATCAAGTCCGGCCAGAACTACGACCCGGGCTTCCTGGTCATGACCGAAGGTTGCGTCATAAAGATTATTTGCTTGTTCCGATTCCCGATCGGCTTCCCTTGAATCATAAGCGACAAATTGAAAACCAAGTTGTTTGGCACTGCGCAATAGCCAGTCAAACTGTTGTTCGCGCGTATAAAAACCCGTTGCCAGTACAGGACTCGTATTGGGTTGATTCAGCACACTATCTTCGCCAGCCCCCAGTGCCTCCAGTGCCAGGTAGTTGTAGCCCTGGGCCTTAAGGTCTGGTAGTAGCCCGGCAACCAGGATTCTGTGTTCCGGATAAAAGTGGTTTTCATTGAACATAACAATTCGCTGATCTTTCGTCTCTTCCAGGATCTTCTGTAACGCCTCCTCATTACTCCACCCTTTATTTTTCAGGACCTTCTTAGTCTCTTCAGTAAAATAGCGCTTAGACTCAAAATCTCGTCTCAGGGCGCTATAAATCTCGTTTGTTCCCAGGAATGAACTGTATGTGAGCTCCATTTGATATTTCATGGAAGATTCCTGAGAATCATATTCCGGGTAATTACGAATCGTTTGCAACGCGTATAAATATTTGTGCGAGTTGGAGAAGCGATTCATCAATCTGAAAATGGATGAGATCTGGCGATTATATCCTTCGCCCACAACCAGGCTTTCAAACATTCTTCGGGTGTCTGATTCCACCGCCAGTCGTGCTTTCGGATCGAGGCCTGCACCCATAAAATATATATAATGGCCCCCGAGCAACGTATCGTATAAATGATAGGCTCCTTTTGGAATCACCAAAGGCTTATCAGAAGCAAATACCAGTATTTCATAGGGAGGGGTGTTGGTTTTGCCATAAATCAGCAAAGGCATTTTTTTCATCCATTCTTCCCCGGATGCGCGAGCTTTTAAAACTTCAGGATCAGTCGAATACTCGATATCGGCCGGACCATAAAAATGCATCTGTAATGAATCATTGTAAACATGAAGTGAATAATCCGGTACATAACGGTTGGCGTGGAAATCCTGGTGGGGTACTTTTGGTGAACACGCCTGTGTGATAAATAGCAGTAAAACAAATAAGGTGGAGATATAAATTTCGTTTCGTTTTGAGAGCATGCTTCAAAACTAAAGATTTAGTTGATAAAAACTAATTGTTTAGTTGAGAAGTTTGCTTGTTGCCTTTCATCGCATAAACAATGCCCGCAGTGGTTAGAAACATCCACAGGATCATAATCCCGTATTGTCCTATAAAATTGGCGAGTATCGATCCACCGGTGGCAGGAAGGTTTGCAGTTACCCACATACCGGTAGGGAGACTTAATGCAGCCAGCAGGAAGGTTAACCCAATTGACCAAAAGTTTAATTGAATGGATTTGATCAGCAGTCCATTCAGAACGAGAACAAGACATCCGGCAGCGCCAACTACCGTTGCTTGCAGAATTATTCTGGTATACTCAATGTTAAGCATCAGGATAACTGCGCCTGTAAAAATGGCGGTAGTACCCAAAAGGATTAGAATCGTGGTCCTTATTTTACCCCCGAGGGGCTTACGGCTATTTATCATGGGTATGCCTAAACCAAACAACAGCGGAATGACAATCATCCAATCTGTCAAATAGGCAATAAATGCCCCGAGTAAAGCCAGTAAGGGTGTGACTATCAGCGTATTCCTTGCCATATGAGCATGAATATTTTCCATTTTAGAAGGAAAAAGTAGATGTTTAAATAAGGTACGAAAATATCGGGAATTAGCCTACAATTAGGTCATACCTGTTTTAAGATGTATATTTGACACAAATGAGGCTTGCAAAACGCCCTTGAATCGGCTTAACAAGCGATTTAGATAATTGTTACCCGTTGATGCAATTTCTTTGTAACTATCTTTGTTATCACTTAGCTCGCTTCAATTTTTAAATTAAATACCAGCCTTTCCATCAGGGAAGCATTACATTACAATATGATTCGATATAAGTTTTCGAAAAAAATTAATCAGGAATTTTCTAAAACCCTTCGTGAAAGAGTAAACAATTATTTCAAGGAAAATGATCTGAGCAGAAAAGCCAATCAGGTAATGATCACCAAAAGCATTCTGGTGTTCAGCATGTACCTCATCCCATTTGCCATTATCCTGTTTGCCGGGATAACCAATTTATGGGTTTTGTTTCTTTTGTGGGCCTTCATGGGTCTTGGTAAGTCCTTCATAGGAACTTCCGTCATGCATGACGCTTTGCATGGGGCGTACTCTCAAAAAAAGTCCCTGAATGTACTAATGGGTGTATCAACCTGGCTTTTAGGGATTGACGCGAAAATATGGCAGGTTCAACATAATGTGCTGCATCATACCTATACCAATATTGAGCATGCGGACGACGATATCGCCCCGCGATATGTACTTCGGTTTACTCCCCACCAGGACCGCTATTGGTTTCACAGATTCCAGCATTATTACGTAATATTCTTCTATGCTATTTCGATTTTCACATGGATCCTTTTCAGGGACTTCATAAAAATCATTGAGTATAAGAATAAGCGATTGCTTCAATCGGGCGCTGCTTTTTACCGCCACCTGGCCATCATTATCATGCGTAAGATTATCTATTTCAGCATTTTCCTTGTCCTCCCGATGATGGTTTTGCCATTTTCACCAGGCATTGTATTTCTTATGTTTTTAACTATGCATGCTGTGGCAGGCATTGCTTTAAGTCTGATCTTCCAACCTGCTCACGTGATCGAATCTTCTGTTTTCCTTGAGCAGGAAGAAGAACATATTGAAGAGAACTGGTGGATTCATCAGGTAATGACCACGGCCAATTTCGCTGAGAAAAGCCGCTTATTCTCCTGGTTCATTGGTGGATTGAATTACCAGATTGAGCATCACCTGTTTCCGGATGTTTGTCATGTTCATTACCCAAAAATTGCCGGCATTGTACAGCGTACAGCCAGGGAATTTGGGATACCGTACAGGACCCAGGGAAATTTTATGAAAGCAGTAGCAAATCATTTTGCTATTCTTCGTCAGCTTGGAAAGTACAATGCCCTTAATATGGAAATAGTCCCGGTCTACAATACCAGAAGTCCCAATCTCAAGGGATAATCCACATTACTTTTTCATTAACAAGGTTTCCCCTGAGAATGGTTAAATTCTCATGGACAATCCCCAGGTCACTGTTTGGGCGTACCTGGGCCAGGACCTGCCAGCCGCGAGATAATGCATCTTCAACAATCAACCTACCAGTTCTCCCGCTAGCCCCAAGGACTCCGATCGACCTCAAGGAGTTGGTTTATTCATTTTTAGTTGTTGGTTGTTATGTGTTATGGCACCAACGACTTCGCCATCACTATTTCGTTCAAAAACCAGTGATTCGCCCAACTCCCCATTGTCCCGGAGTCGCCTGAATGTATCCCCTTCAATATGTTTATAAAAAGTCATGCTCTCGTCAGGGTTATCAACCGGTAACCGCATGGCAACCAATTTTCCATTTAATTGGCCCATATATCCCTCACTACCCCACGGTTGGGCTTCGTAATACCCGATATAGGGAGTCAGGTCGGTCGAACTTTCTTCCTTATTATCTGATTTTGATACCTTGGAAAGTATGCTGTAAATGCCGCGGGCATATTTGCCAGGGTTGGTTCCGCTCGCATTGATAATTACTGCGTATGCCTCGTCAGTCGAAGGGTGGATCATCAAGGAAGAGCGATACCCCGGACAGCTGCCGCCATGACCTACCCATTTTGAGCCATCAGGACCTTTACTTACCGAAAATCCCAGCCCCCAGTAAAGTTCGAAATCAGGATCAACCCAATGTACGTTGTGCATATTTCGAAGTGTGGCAGGCTGCAGGATTTCCGCGGTTGTGGTATCCAGCAATCGAAATTGCCAGGAAGCAAATGCACCAAGGTCTTCAACGGTGGAGGAATAGCCCGCTGCCGGTTTTATCCCGTTGGCCTGGAACAGGTTAACTTTTTCGCGATCGCCGCTGCGTGTTACGGCGGAGTAGCCGATAGCCAGTTCTTTCCCATACATGGACTCCGGCAAGACGGTCCGTGTATTTGACAAACCAAGGGGGCTTAAAATATTATCCTGTATATATTCATCATATGGCTGACCTGAAACCTCTGCGACAATTTCGCCCAGAAGCGTAAGACCAAGATTGCTGTACTGGAAGTAAGTGGAAGCCGGGTACAGGGTTTCCTGGTTGGCCAGACCTTCCCGCACTTCAGACTGGGAGGGGAATGGAAAGTCAGGAGCGGTCCAGTAGGGATAATTGGCCTCCCGCGGTAATCCGGAAGAATGTGTCATCAACGAGCGAATGGTGATTGGTCCTGAATCGGGATATTGCTGTTCGAGGTTATACCAGGGAAGCAAATCATCCACCTTATCATCCAATCGTATTTTTCCTTCGTCATAGAGCTTCATAATGGCGACGGAGGTGAAAAGCTTTGATATGGAACAAATACTCCCTATGGTAGCAGGGGTCGTCGGGATAGCCGCTTCCAGGTTGGCCATGCCGGCGGCACCTTTCCAGATAACTTCCTGATCACGGATAGCAATTGCTGAAATGCCCGGGAGATTTTCATAATCTTTTTGCGCATCAAGCCAGACTTCAATCAATCGGAAGGCGTCAGATTCGGAGGATTGTGAGAATGAAATGAAGGGGATGAATAGGGCCAGAAAAAGGCAAGGTACTAGTTTGTTCATGAGTAACAGGTTGATTGAACAAATAATGTACAAAAATATACAGGAAATACCTCCACAAATTTTTCGGGGATGCGCTGATTGGGTAATTGATTGACGGTATACAGCGTGCAGCTGCGTTTAGCGGTCAGAATTGGTTATATTTAAGACATGACAAAAGACACAAAGCTCGCCGTCCTGATAGACGGTGATAATATACCCTCCCGGTACATCAAGGAAATGATGGAGGAGATAACCAAATACGGAACCCCGACGATCAAACGAATATATGGTGACTGGACAAAGCCCCATTTAGCTAAATGGAAATCGCTTTTACTCGAACATGCCATTAACCCTATTCAGCAATACGGATATACAACGGGCAAGAATGCGACGGATTCAGCCATGATCATTGATGCCATGGATATTCTTTACACCGGACAGGTGAACGGGTTTTGCCTGGTATCCTCGGACAGTGATTTCACACGACTGGCCACCCGTCTTCGTGAATCAGGTACCAAGGTAATTGGTATAGGAGAGAAGAAAACCCCGGATCCCTTTATTGTGGCCTGTGATAAATTCATCTACCTGGAGATTCTCCACAAAGACACCGATTCAACCGATAAAAAAGGTCCGTCCACCAAATCGAATGTTGACAAGATTACGCCAAAAGTTATCCGGTTACTCAAACAATCCGTCAATGATGTAGCAGATGAAGACGGTTGGGCATTCCTGGGTGATGTCGGATCGATGATCCTAAAAAAACAGCCAAATTTCGATTCGCGAAATTTTGGTTTTGAAAAACTTACCCCGTTGTTCAAGTCTGTCGATCAGTTTGAAATTGAGGAGAAAGACCAGGGTGGAGGACGATTTAAACTAATTTACGTACGGAATAAGAAGGGATAAAACCCACCTTGTCAACCTCCGGCACATTCTTCGTAGAATACTTGACTTACTCTTTAATAGGAGGTAAAAATGTTTGTGGTATGGAAAGCGAAGAATTCCTCTCAAATAATTGTGTAAAATTAATCCATTGTGAATTTTCTACAATGGATGTACCTTGTTAGTATGTTTAGTAAATTCATTCGCCGACTTAGGCAGCGCAATTGGACCTCACTTTTTTTGGAATTATTGGTCGTGATTTTTGGAATTCTTTTCGCATTCCTGGCAAGAGCGCCAGGCGGAAAGAACATACCTTCAGCGCCTTTATGAGGATCTTGAGGGGGATGTATCAATGTACTCAGAAGTAATTGCAAGAACCAATGTACGCCTTGAGCAGATTCAGTTGCTGAGTGAAGTAATAAACGATCCGACATACATCCGTGGACGCGAAGCCGATTTTATCGTCGCTATGGAGCGCATAACCTGGCGTAACTTTCCGGTCATTAATGGCAATACGTATAATGAAATGCTGACCACTGGAAACATGACTCTCTTGCGTTCGGAAGCATTGAGAAAACAATTGTCAGATTACTATGCAATGCTGGAAGATACGGAGCGTCTTAGTTTTGGGGAGGACGACCAGGATCAGTTTAGAAATGAAACACTTGGAATCCTTTCTGCGGCCATGTTGAAATATGTTGAAGACGAGGAGATGTACCCGCTTGAAGTGTCTGAAGAAACTGCTTTGGCTATGGCCAATGAGTTCTCTACAAGAGAGAAAGCACACTGGTGGATGAACCGGCTTGCGAAGTACCAGGTACTCATGGCTAACCGGTCAACTGAATTTACGAAATCAGCCAGATCAATCCAGACAGAGATCCAAAATCTTCTATGATTTTTTAGGAATCTAGACACTTTCCCTCAAGATGTATTTGCAGAACCATTACCAGTTGTGCCAGATAGCGGCCGTTCTAAACGTATTTACGAACGCAATTAGTAATAACTGAACCGACCATTCGGAATTCCATTTGACATATGCTCCTGCTAAGAAATCCTGCTTTTAATGAGTTTGATTTGTCCGTTGTGGTTGGATTCGTGTTCACAAACATGAAACCACTTACAATAATTGTTCGTCGGACCCCAGGGCCATTTATTATCCACATTTAACAACCATTCATCATCCTTATTGGCTAACGCGTTCAATGTTTCTTCGCGAGTCGTCCTGAGGATGTCCAGGTAATAATCCAGGTTGTTCCCCCGAATAGTTTTTCTTGCGGCATCTCCCAATTCCATGGCTGATTTAAAGTCGGAAAACTCCGGAGAATCCATTACGTGATTCGCGTCAATGTTCTTGAATGTGTGCAGATAATAGAACTTATCTGTCGCGGCCAGGTGGAAGAGCATGGAACCAATGCTATTGGCATTGCTGTCAAGTAAAAAGTCAAGTTGATCGGTACTCATTCCATTAACAGACCGCAGCATGACAAATCGCATCCAGTTTAGCATGGAAACCAGCGACCCAATGTGTGGTGTAAATCCTTCTTTTGGCCCGATTATATTTATTTCATCGGCTAGTGACACGGATAGTGGGGGCTTAGAAAAGCTGCTAAGTGTCATCACACCTGCACCACTGAAAGCAGTAAGTGCGGCAGTTTTTACAAAGTTTCGTCTGTTGGTTGGTGTTGTCATGATGGTATAAAATTAATTTTAAGTGAGTAGTTATTAGTATGCCATAGTCCTTCCGGAGTTATTCCGGTATTTCAATGTCGTCCCCCCAAATGTATTTACCGAACCACTGCCAGTTGTGCCAGATAGCGGCCAGTCGTTCCTTTGGCTTGGTAATGCCATGCCCGAATCCCTTGTAGATGATCAATCGGGTGGGTACACCAACGTCCTGAAGACCCTGGTATAATTCATAAGCATTTGGTACCGGTACGCGGGAATCAAATTCACCATGTTGTATTAGGGTAGGAGTCTGTGCCCGGTCAATGAATGTCATTGGGGAAGTTTTCTCATATATTTCCTTGTCTGACCACGGGGTGGCTTTCAGGTACTGCCGTGTAAATGGATGGATATCCGTATTGACATAATAGGTCATCCAGTTTGAAATTCCTGCCCCTACAGATGCCGCTTTAAATTTGTCCGAGGTGGTTGTCAGATACGCAGAAATGTAGCCTCCCTGTGACCATCCCATCACGCCTACTTTATCCGCATCAACGAGGCCCTGTTCAATCAGGGATTCTACCCCTGTCTCAACATCCCATGCATCACCCACGCCAAGGTTACGGACGTTCAGCGATCTGAATTTTTCGCCGTAACCCGCCGAACCGCGATAGTTTGGTTGCAGCACCAGGGCTCCCTTATTTAACCACTGGACGATTGGATACACGTAGAAAGCAATCGGGGAAGGCACAGAGATACCAGTAGGTCCACCATGAATTACCACGAGCAAAGGATATTTTTTATTCGGATCGTAGTCCATCGGTTTATGCAATACCCCTTCTATTTCTGCGCCATCTTCACTTTCCCAGCGAATTACTTCGCTGTCTGATACAGCCCAATCTGTCAGTTGTTCCGTCAAGCGGGTCAGTCGTTTACTGGTTGATTTCGATTTTTGGAAAGGTAAATCAGCGATATACACTTCCGGCAGGTCATCGTTGTTTGCTCCGATAAAGGCTATTCGGTCGCCATTTGCTGATATATCACCTGATGTGA
>CAYGOW010000011.1:0-23883 GCA_964351425.1 uncultured Roseivirgaceae bacterium | reverse complement strand
CTGACGACCGCAGCGGGGTTGAGGACATTGCGGGATTCCCAGGCAACAGTTCTCCCACTAAGTGGATCATCAAATTGCCGGTCAACCGATGGAAGCAATATTGGATTGAGGGAATCTACTTTAGAGAATGGTCCAAGCACCCAATCGCTTCCTTCAATATCCATTGCCTCCTGCTGCGGATTACACCCGATCAAACACAACCATATTGCTATTTGAAACAGCGCATTATTTCGAACTTTGGAAAGTTGGGTCATAGGAGTTGAGTGAGTGAATTGGAAAATACAAAATTAAACGCAGTTCGCGTCTTTTATTTGGTTGGGTCGAATAAAAGAGCCTTAACCAGGTGCTCCCATTCTTCGGACAGACTGACGTGGGGGCGGACCTTGTCAGCCCGTCGATACCAGTAATCAGCATTCCAGATATCTCCCTCCTTGCGATGCAGGTATGCATGTACCCAGGCACCCGGCCCTTCCTGATCATGTTGAATCAAATCATGGGCCTTTTCCCAGAAGCCATTTTTATCAAACCACAAGGCCTTTAGTGGAGCACCCCACGAGTGATCAGGTTCGTCGCTCCCAAGTGAGTCTGTAAATTGTTTAAAGTCCATAAACTATAAGGCATTTAAAATCGTAATTTACAATAAAATGAAGGTATAAAAATAGCTATCGTATGACAAAACCCAATTTCATATCACACGCCGCGGCGATTCTTCCCGTTAATAACATGCAAACCATGTTGCATTTTTATACGTCAGTTATCGGGTGTAAAATAGAGTTTAGCTGGGAATCCCCTCCTTCGTATGTCGTTCTTTCCCTTGGAAATAGCATCCAATGGCATTTATCCAAGTCAGATAATTCCGAGATTAGAGAAAAACGAAGGCCATTTGCCTATGTATATGTCCGGGATACGGATGACATGTACAATACACTTAATAATAACGGGGCAAAAAATATCACTCAACCGAATAATGCAGAATACAATATGCGGGATTTCGAATTAATTGACCCGGAAAATAATGTCATTGTCTTTGGAAAGTCGTCAGATTAATCCTCGTTCACATTCAGATAAGAATACCCATGCTGGTCGAGCAAGATCATCGACGTTTTCGCCGATAAGGCGATTTCCGCGGAAGTACACATAGATTCGTTTGGAATGTTTCTGAATGCCATACTTTGGCTGCAAACATAGAATTTAACCCCCAGCGAGGAAAGTTCATCGATCAAGTCCATATTTGGGTTATCCACCCGGAATTTCTCCTGATATGCTTCATTGGTGAAAAAAGCATCCAGCGCCCCTCCATGTACAATAACCGCCATCTGAATTTTTTCCTTAGGCACGCCGTGGGCAGCGAGCAGATTATATGTGCGGGCTGTTTCACCCAATGCGGCGTACATATCGGATGGCTCTTTCACCTTATCGTATACATCTACCATCACCTTGTATTCAATCGTTGAATCGTAAGGCAACGCCGAAGCATTCCAATCAATTACTCCAATCCACGGATTTTGGTCCAGCACCGGATAGGATACCTTGCCTTGTAAATGTTCTGGCATTTGGGCCAGGGCCAGGCCCGATGCACCCACGAAGAATATAATCAGTAATGTACAAATTCGCATAGCATGTGTTTTTATGCCCTGAAACTACATGATTATTTCATAATTATTGATGAAAAAAGATGTCGGAGATAAAAAAACTTACAGGAATCTGAACCTTTTTATAGCCTTTTCGTTCAAAGTGTTGTAACTTATGATAGTATTACTATTATTTAGTTAAGTAATAGTATATAAAAAAATAGCTATGGCAACACTGCAACTGATCATGAAGAACAATTTATTTGTTCGTGACCCCCAGGATACCGATCTCGGTAGGAAAATTATCCAGGAGAGTATTGTTATGATTGATGAATTGGGCTTTGAAAGCTTTACCTTTAAAAAGCTGGCGCTAAGGATTGAATCAACAGAGGCTTCCATTTACCGTTATTTTGAAAACAAGCATCGGTTGTTGGTGTATATTATTGCGTGGTACTGGAATTGGCTGGAGTACCAAATCGACTTCAGCACACAGAACATTGATAATCCTGCCAAATGTCTTGAAATAGCACTTCATGTCATTTCCAGAAAAAAACAAAAAGACCCGTCCTTTCCACAAATCGATGAGGAAGCGTTAAGCAGAATTGTTATTTCCGAGTCTGACAAAACCTATCTTACCAAACAGGTGGACGAGGATAATAAAGAGGGGCTGTTTCGTGGATTTAAGTCACTTTGTAATAAGATAGCGTCGTTCATTGCTGAAATCAATCCGGAATTTAACTATCCGCATTCACTGATCAGTACGGCACTGGAAGCCGCTCATCAGCAGTTATTTTTCGCAAAGCATTTACCTTCGCTGACAGACCTGCCCAATAAAGGTGAAGATGTATACAGTCAGAATGAGTTCTTCTTACGGGAATTGGTTTTTAACACGATCCGCACCAAATAATCATGACAAGCAATCAAATCATTCAAACTATTCGGGAAGCCGGCACCCTTCTTAACCAGGAAGGTAATCGCCTGCATTTTGCCGAGTTGGATATCGTTTCACGGGATTATGACGATGAACATGTCATGGATTTCATCCGCGACCTGGTGGAAGCGGCCAACCGACAACGCATCATCTTTTTGGAGAATTCAATGCCCGTTGAGGACTTTGAAAGCTTTATTAAAGATCTGGCTATTCCCGTTCTCGTATTTGAAAAGAGGGACGAAAAGGTTATTCCCGTCATTTTAAGGAGAAAGAAAAACAAGTGGGAAATTCTCAGAATACTTCCTTCTGAAGAAGAAGCTTCGGATTGGGAGCCTATGGGGGAGGGCTTCAGCGAATCACTATACCAGCAAAACGATGAGCTGCTACTACTCGGGGTATTTTCTTACAAAAGCCTTGTAAGTGAAGACCTGGAAGATGAGGAGCCCGCAAAAAAGTTGAGTCCGCCAAAACGATTGCTCCGCTTATTGTCTGAGGAGAAAAAGGACATCGTATATATTTATATTTATGCCTTATTTATCGGACTTATCAGCCTTACCTTGCCGCTGGGAATCCAGGCGACGGTATCACTGATTTCCGGAGGGGTAATTTTCAGCTCCATCTACATTCTCATCGCCCTGGTAATCCTGGGTGTTCTGGCAGCAGGTGGTTTACAGGTTATGCAAATATCGCTGGTGGAACACCTTCAACGACGTGTGTTTACCAAAGCCGCGTTTGAGTTTGCCTTTCGTGTGCCCAGAATACGAGCTGAAGCATTAAGCAAATATTACGCACCCGAATTGGTCAATCGCTTTTTTGATGTTCTGACAATTCAAAAAGGATTGCCCAAGTTGCTGATCGATTTATCGTCCGGTGTGATCCAGATCCTGTTCGGATTGATCCTTCTCTCCTTCTACCATCCGTTTTTCGTATTTTTCAGCTTGTTGCTGGTGGGTATCCTGGTACTCATCTTCTATATGACCGGACCAAAAGGGCTTAATTCGTCTATCAATGAGTCAAAATATAAATACAAAGTAGTCTACTGGCTGGAGGAGCTGGCGCGAACAATCAACTCGTTTAAGCTATCCGGAAATACCTGGTTACCCATCCGGAAAACTGATTATAACGTCAATAACTACCTGGCGAATAGAAAAACACATTTCGGTGTCTTAATCAGTCAGTATAGCTTTGTTCTACTGTTTAAGGCATTTGTGACGGGCGGACTTCTCATCATGGGTACCATTCTGGTCGTTCAGCGGGAAATAACCCTTGGCCAGTTCGTTGCCTCTGAGGTGATCATCATTCTCATCCTGAATTCCGTGGAAAAAATCATCATGTATATGGATGTCGTGTACGATATGCTGACGGCCGTAGATAAAATTGCGCATGTTACAGACCTGCCACTGGAACGCAGTGGTGGACTTGACGTACCCTTCCGCAAGGAGAAAAAAGGATTTGCTATTCGTGTAAAGGACCTGAGTTACCGGTCGCCCGGAAGATCCATCCATTCACTTAAGAATATAAATCTTGACATCGCGTCGGGTGAGCGCATCTGTATCTCCGGTCGAGGAGGATCAGGTAAAACAACCCTGACAGATACCATCTCAGGGCTAAACAAGGAATACGATGGAATCATTACGATTGATAATTACTCGATGCGTGACCTGGATTTGATGAACCTGCGGGATCGCATCGGGAAGAATGTATCACAGGAAGATATTTTTGAAGGCAGTATCCTGGAGAATATTTTACTGGCCAAACCTCGTCTCAAACCTGCGGATGCCATCCACGCCATTGATATGGTAGGGATAGGCGATCAGATTAATGGGATGCCGGATGGACTTAATACACAAATGGTCAGCGGTGGCAAGGGGCTTCCAAAAAGCCTCATCAATAGGATCATCCTGGCCAGATGCCTGGCAAAAGACCCGAATTTGCTGATTCTCAATGACTTTTTTATTGACTTCTTTAAATCCGAGCGACTTGAATTGATCCAGATGCTTTCACGCAAAGAAAATAACTGGACGCTTATTGTAGTATCCAATGATCCTTTGATTATGGCTGCCTGTGACCGGGTAGTACTTCTTGAAAAAGGAGAAGTAAAGCGTCAGGATACCTTCGACAACTTGATGAAAGAAGGCTTATTGAATGAAATTATAGCATAACATGGAACCAATTAAACAATCAGGAATACCGCTTCATACGTTGAAAACCCTGCGTACTCCTAATACCGGGAAAACCCTGGCCAAATGGCTTTTAGGGATTGGGGCCTTGTTTTTTGTCATGATGTTTTTACCATGGCAGCAAAACATTCGCGGGTCAGGAAGTTTAACCACCTTTACACCCGCCAATCGTCCACAATCGGTCGAATCAGCCATCCCCGGTCGAATCACCAGTTGGCGGGTCAGGGAAGGCCAATTCGTCAATGCTGGCGATACCATTCTCACGTTAAGCGAGGTGAAGGACAAGTACTTTGACCCGAATATCCTTCAGCGTATCGATAACCAGGTGGACGCAAAATCCAATAGCATAACTTCTAAGCGAGCAAAGGCCAATGCACTGATTCAGCAGATTTCTGCCTTACGCGAATCAATGCAGATCAAAACGCAGCAGGCGCAAAATAAGATTCGTCAAACGGAACTTAAGCTTGAAAGTGACAGCATTGACTTTGAAGCAGAGAAAATCCGGTTTCGAAACTTTGAAAATCAGTATGAGCGTAACAAAGTATTGTACGAAGCAGGTAACATAGCCCTGACCAAATTCCAGGAGGTGGAATCCAAGTACCAGGAAGGCCGAATGAAAATTGTGTCTGCAGAGAATAATCTTATGCAAACCAGGGCGGAATTAATTAATACGAAGGTTGAGATCAATGGAATTAAGGCAGACTATCAGGATAAAATTAGTAAATCGGAGTCTGAATTAAATGCCACGCTCTCCGAGTTGTATGAAACAGAAGGCTCCCTTGCCAAGTTGCAAAATGATTATACCAACGTTGAAATACGTCAAAATCAATACCAGGTAATTGCCCCGCAATCCGGGTATGTTGTCAAAACACTCAAGGCAGGAATTGGAGAAACAATCAAAGAAGGTGAAGCTGTGGCCACTATTGTACCGGAAAACCCGGATCTCGCTGTAGCCATGTATGTACAGGCCATGGACGTACCCCTTATTTCTCCGGGATCCAAGGTACGAATTGAATTTGACGGGTGGCCAGCATTGCAATTCTCCGGCTGGCCCAGTGTTTCCGTGGGTAGTTTCGGTGGTGTGGTGAAGGTTATTGACTACATGAACTCAGAAGGAGGCTACTTCCGAATTCTTGTCACTCCGGACCCGGAAGATGAGCCCTGGCCTGAGCAACTACGACTGGGTTCGGGCACCAAAGGATGGGTCATGCTGAACGATGTACCTGTATGGTACGAAATCTGGCGTCAGCTAAATGGCTTCCCTCCCAGTCTGTATGAAGAACCGTTGTCTGGCGTGAAACAAACCGGCGATAAGGAGATGGATAAAGAGATGAGCAAGAAATGAGAAGGTTTATTCTCCATATCGCATTGTTATTCCTGCTAACGGGTGCTCAGGCACAAACCCCGGCAGACTCTACCCTGATATTCCCGTTTGATGTATTCTACCAGCTGGTATTGCAGAATCATCCGATAGTACGCCAGGCCGGATTATTAAACGAACAGGCCAGGCAGGAGCTGAGGTTAGCCAGGGGTGCATACGATCCCAAGCTGGAAGGCTCCTGGAATATGAAGGATTTCAGTGATACTGAA
The DNA here is from genome assembly GCA_964351425.1 of uncultured Roseivirgaceae bacterium. Classification (GTDB taxonomy): domain Bacteria; phylum Bacteroidota; class Bacteroidia; order Cytophagales; family Cyclobacteriaceae; genus JAUILA01. The sequence continues at coordinate 17,611 of CAYGOW010000011.1, read as the reverse complement.
TACTATAACCTTCTGGATGTCTCACTGAAAATACCGGTGTGGTTTCCCATCGATCCCAAAGTAGGTATTGAGCGAAACCAGGGTACTTATTTAAATCCGGAGAATTTCATTTCTGAATCCACCGAAAACCGGCAGATCTATTGGGGAGTTAGCATTCCCGTGGGTCAGGGGTTGTTCATCGACCAGCGCAGAGCGACGGTCAGGAAGGCACTTATTCTCCAGGAAATGGCGGAAGCCGAGAGAATCAAGGAAATCAATAAAGTACTCCTTCAAACGGCCAAGGACTACTGGGATTGGTATACGGCTCACCGCAATTATGAGCTGATGCAACGGAATATTGAGGTGGCAGAGGAGATATTCTCCAGAACCAAAATGGGGTTTGAGTACGGAGAAGTTGCCGCAATCGATACGGTTCAGGCAAAAATTTCACTTCTGAACAGGGTCACGGCACTCCAGCAAGCGAGAATAGCGCTTGTACAATCCTCGCTCATCATGTCGAACCACCTTTGGAATGAGGAAGGACTACCGTTGGAATTGACCCCCAATATGATTCCGGAAAACAGGAGATTGCTTCCTCTGGAACCTGAATTTCTAAAGGAACTCGTATCGCTGGCAAGGGAAAACCACCCTGAATTGCGCAAAATTGAATTGAAGGATGAAACACTCGAGGTGGATGAACGCCTGGCAAAGGAAAACCTTAAACCACGGCTCGACTTATCCTATTACTTTCTGGACCAACCCTGGAATGCGCAGGGAGAATCATCGCCTCTTTCATTTGGAGATGATTACAAAGTAGGCGTGAATGTGGCCTTCCCTCTCTTTTTGCGAAAGGAACGAGCTAAACTCGGTCAAGTGAGAGTTAAAAGAGTTCAAAACAGTCTGCAACAAGATTTTACTGAACGGAGCATAGTCAATGAAATAAATGCCCAGTTCACCACACTCATAACCCTTGAAGATTTGCTCCTGCAGCAGGAGCAAATGGTGGAAAGTTACGAGCTCATTTTAGCCGCTGAAAGGATCAACCTCGAAAACGGAGAAAGTGATTTATTCAAAATTAATATTCAGCTGGAAAAACTGATCGAGGCAGAAGCAAAACTTATTAAAGCCAGGGCATTGTACCAGAAAGATGTGGCAACCTTATTCTGGGCGGCTGGAGTTTCACACCTGAACTTTTAGTTTTTAGCTGGAAAAAATGCGGAAAATCAGTAACTTTCTTAGCTATGAAATTGACTTGGCTATGTCTGTTTGCTGTATTTCTTTTTGCCTCCCAGGTCTGGGGGCAGGAAATTCCGAGAGAAATCCTTTTCGAATATGTCAATGAATTCGGGGAATTAGAGAAAAACAATAAGCTTGTCTGGCGTTACCAGGGGCAGATTTTCGAGGAAAAGCTTAACTATTCGTGGGTAGATAATTCCTGGAAATTAAAGAGCCACGACCAGTACTGGCTAAATCCCGCTGGATTCATTACTAAACATATAAGTCGGATCTACAGCGAAGACTTCAGCCGAATATTTCTGGAATCAACCCTTGACATCGAATACTTAGCTGATACGCTGGAGACGAAATCGTATTTGATTCGTAAGGTATATGAAGAGAAAACTTCCATATACCAGTCTGAAACAGCCCGAACCTATACTGAGAACGGATTACCAGGCTCGCAATCCTACCGAATTAAAGAAACGGTCAACTCTCCCTGGAGTGGAGGAAAAACTGAGTATACGTACAATCAAAACGGCTGCCTGACAAAAACAGTATCTTCAACCCTTGCGGATGATACCTGGGTGCCGAATTTCGCGATCGCCTATGAAAACGACGATCAATGCAGGGAAACATTGCGCACGTCCTATTCTTTTGTTGATGGGGCCGAAAAGGAAGGAAATGCCACCTTGACAACGTATGATGATGACCCGCAGGTCAGCCGAATCACAAAATTCATCCGTTCGGGCCCCAATAAAGCATGGCAGTTTGATCATGAGCGGGAAGAGCGTACGGTTGGTGATTCCACCATCCGTTCACGGATCAACAACGAACTTACGTTTCGTATCAGGTGGACCGAGTCCTTCTTCAAGGGCTTAAAGGTTAAGGAGACGGCAGCGATCGCCTATGCAAATCAGAATGACTTCAGATTAACGAATCTATCGGTATATACCTACCAGGACACACTTTTGACCTCGGTTGAATGGGAAGAGCGAAACCCTGATGAAGCCAATGTAGTAACCGGTCAGGGACGGAATAGCTATACGTACAATAACGATGGACAAGTCACTTTGTACGAGTCTGAGTTTACGCGGAATGGCACCTCATCCTATTATGCACAGCGGAAGACATATCGGTGTGACGGATTGAGTGAAACGGTAAGTGACGCCAATTCATTAATTACTACTACCTATTACAGTGACCCTCCCTGTGACGGCAAGGACTTTGAACAAGCACTTATTGTCTATCCAAATCCGGCACAGGACGACCTTCGGCTTTATTCACAGGACGACATTACAGATGCACAGGTGGATGTCCTGGATATGTCGGGCAAAACCTTGCTTAAAACACGCCTGGACGGTCCGGCTTACGATCACATCAATATAAGTTCGTTAAGTCCGGGAATATATATCGTACGGATTCGTACCAACGATAGCGATAAATCTCTCCGCTTCATCAAAAACCAATAAACGCCATGGATACCACATCTCCTTTTCTCGGCTTGCGTACTTGTATTTATTATGTTGATAACCTCAAGGATGCTACTGAATGGTACACATCCGTATTAAAAACATCTCCCTATTTTGAAGAAGACTTCTATGTGGGATTTAATATTGCAGGGTACGAATTGGGATTACTTCCGGACGAAGAGAAACAGGAAAAAGGAAAAGGGCAAGCAGTTTACTGGGGAGTACACGACATAAATGAAGAATATGACCGCTTAATGGAATTAGGGGCTACGTCAGTGGAAAAACCCACGGATGTCGGTGGAGGCATATTTACAGCAAGTCTCAAGGATCCATGGAATAACACAGTAGGTATAATTTATAATCCATTCTTTATGACTACTCCCGAAAACAAACCGGAAGCTCCGCGGGTAACCGGATTAGGGGGTGTTTTTCTAAAAAGTGATGATCCGGATGGACTTAAAAACTGGTACGAAAAGCACCTCGGTATTCCGGCTGGCCCGTACGGCTCGACTTTTGAGTGGCGCTGGGCGCGGTATCCGGAAAGAAAGGGATTTACCGCATGGAGTATTATGCCGTCTTCCACCGACTACTTTGATCCGGGTAAGCAGGAAGTAATGATTAATTACAGGGTCAATAATCTTTCGGAGCTGATCAAAAAATTAAAAGCACAAGATGTGACCATAGCAGGTGAAATGGAGGAATTTGACTACGGGAAGTTTGCCTGGATCATGGATCCGGATGGCAATAAAATTGAATTGTGGGAGCCTGTAGATGAGGTTTATGCACAAATGGGAGATAATTCAGTAAAATAACCCCTCTGCCTGGATAAACAGAGGGGTTCGATAATTCCTTGTTTAATAATTATCCATGGCAGCAAACATGGCTGCACCAAATATGGCAAAGAAGATCATCGATATGGCAATCAAAATAGCATAAAGAATGAGTGTGGCTTTTGCCCAATTGGCTTTATTTTCATTTGTATCGCTGCCAAATGCCCATACAAACAGCATAATAAATCCAACCAGAGGAAGGGCTGCTATGATCAAAGTGATCAGCCAATCCGTAGTTGAAAGAACATTATTCCTGGACATTGAAGGTTGATTTTCCATAAAGTTTATTGTTTAGATGAATTATAACCTATTAAATAAAACGATTATTAACGGGAATTACAATCTGCCAAATCAGAGGGTACCATTTTCTTGTCAGCAAAAACATATTTTCAGATGTAAGCACCTCGATACCAATGAGTCAACTTAACAGCCAAGATACCCCTCTGCAGGACGATATTAATACAGCCATTGACCGTGAAAGGTCGAATATCCTTACGATCATTAATAGTGAAATATCGGTCCACCAGAAAATTCACGAGATCCGTAAATCCCTCAAAAAATTACGTGCTTTGGTCAGGCTGGTTCGCCATAGTTCAGCTAATTATGAAAGTGAAAATATATTTTATCGGGACCTGGGAAGAATAATTTCTGAGTACCGCGATAAATCAGCTGTGCTTGAATCATTAAATCGCCTGACAACATATTATGAAGGACTCATTTACAAACGGGCTTTTTCTGATTTTAAGCGTGCATTGGAAACTGAAAGAGCCAACTACTTTCAAAAAAATTACGAGGTTGATAATCCGCTGCACCAAGTAGACCGTCTTATTCAGCAACACCAGAAGGAATTTACCGGGTTCACAGTAGATACGTTCAAAGACATTTTACCGGGCATTGAAAAAGTATATAGCGGTGGGTCAAAAGCACTCCAGGCAATTCAGAAATCACCTTCCACTGAAAACTTTCATGATTGGAGAAAACGAACAAAATACCTGCGCAACCAGCTGGAAATGTTGCTGGCTGCTCACCCACATAGCACCACTCCGTGGGAAGAAGCGCTGGACGAACTTTCGGATTTATTGGGTGAAGATCATGATTATGCAGTGCTCTTGAACAAAGCCTCCGAGTTGAAAAACATTGGTTTTAAATCCAATGAAGCGTACGATTTATTTCTTGCCCTGGTAGAATACCAGCGACACACCAAACAAAATGCAGCCATCTCCCTTGGGCATAAAATCTACCTGGATCCACCCAAGGTATTCACAGAAAAACTTACGCATCTCCTGGAAAAATGAGGATAATTATAGATTAATAGTCATATTATATTCACCTATTAATCAGGCCTATATAAAATTTTATTAAAGTAATACTTTTCTATTGATGCGCAGCGCCAAGCAGGTCATTCACACTCTTAACAGGATTAAAGGTTTCTGCCGGGACTTCTACAAAAACCGTATTCCAATTTGCCATGGACCCATTCCACAGCCCGGGCAATTCCAGTGCCTTTAGCTTCTTCCCATCAAGTGACTTCTCCGTAATAAATCCCGTATCATCATCCCTGTATTCCATCAGGTCAAATCCGTTACCCTTGTGATCTTTTAATCCGCATACTACATCGGTCGGATTAAAATAACCCGCCTCCTGCATCATTTGCTTTTGGGTTGGATTGTCCATATTGATCTGGGCCGATTCCACAATTTGCAAACTCACCGCGCCATCCTTATTCTTTACCCAAAATGGCCCGCCGCCCGGGGCTCCGGTATTAATAACCATTCCGCAAACTCTTACTGGTCGATGAAGAATTGAATACAGGATTTTCTTCTTTTCATCATTTCCTAAACCCGCAAAATTTTGAGGCACAACATAGGAAACCTGTTCCTTTAGAAATGTAACCAATTCCGCGGCCAATGTATCCGTCAGGGGCTCATTCTCGAGCTGCCTCAGATAATCATGAATTTTCTTTTGTACATCAATCAACACCCCCCCAAGTAATTTTTTGTACGTGATGGTAGACCCTTTTAAATGATCCGGTACAACATTGTCAATATTCTTGATCATGACAATATCCCCGTCCATACGATCAAGGTTTTCCAACAAGGCGCCATGACCGCCCGGACGAAACAGGATATCCCCCGATTCTTCCCGAAAGGGTTGATTATCAAAATCTACAGCAATTGTGTTGGTTCCAGGGGTTTGTTCGCTGTAGGAAATACTGTACTTCACCCCATAGGTTGCTTCATATTGTTTTTGAACGCGCTCCATTAATGCGTCAAAATAGGACCGGTGCTGCGGTGAAACCGTAAAATGGATATACACTTTTTTTCCCGCAGAAACTGCGTACTGGGCAGCCTCCACCAGGTGTTCTTCTGCTGCTGTGCGGCAATGATCATCGTAGGCATGAAACACGATCAATCCTTTGGGAAGAAACCCGTAATTAAGTCCGTCTTCCTCCAACAGCGTCCTGAGAATCGTTTTATAGTCCCCTTTATCAATTAAGTCATCGACATTCTCCCCCATTTCATTCAGCACTTCAGACAAGTCGTCGTAAAAAGCAAAATTGGAAATGCCATCCATAAATTCACGGACATCCGGATGATCTTCCAGGGTGGGATTATCCTCATTTAAAAAAGCATAGAGGGATTTAAACATTCTCGTCGCTGCACCTGATGCCGGAACAAATTTCTGGATTTTTCGAGAGGCACTCTCAGCTTCATACACATCGACATACGATTGTAACTGATCCCCTTCGATGCGCCTTATGCCATCACCAACGGTAACATTGCGAACAATGTCAATAGCTGGAAATCCTTTTCTGAAATATTCAAGTTGTTTTTCAACATCTTCGCGATCTATGTGAGATTCGCGCATCACCTCAAGGTCGTGCGTAGTAAATGATTCCATATATGCCTTTATTTATCTTTTAGGTGAATATATGCAACCCCATGCGCAAGTACAAAAAAGACCCCAACCTTCTGTGGGATAATATAAAGGATGTATCATTAATCTTGATTTAATTCAACCTCCATTGGGATAATTTTTCCATACGTCGTAATTTCACTGCCCGATAAGCATTACAACCCACCCGCATATTTTTTATGCAAGAAGACATTCAAAAACTCGCTGCCGATAATATCAGGATACTGTCTGCCGCTATGGTCGAACAAGCCAATTCCGGTCATCCGGGAGGCCCTATGGGTGGCGCTGATTTTATTCAAATCCTTTACTCCGAGTTTATGAATTTTGATCCTGATGATCCCTATTGGCCCTTCAGAGATCGCTTTTTTCTTGATCCCGGTCATATGTCGGCCATGCTCTATTCGGTGCTTTCCTTTCAGGACAAATATTCAATGGATGACCTGAAGAACTTCAGACAATGGGGCAGCCCGACACCAGGTCACCCGGAAGTGGATGTTGCCCGTGGGATTGAAAATACATCCGGTCCCCTGGGACAAGGACATGCCATGGGACTTGGTGCAGCAATTGCCGAACGGTTCCTGGTAGCTCGTTTCGGAGAATGGATGGCGCATGATACCTACATCTACATTTCCGACGGCGGCATCCAGGAAGAAATAAGTCAGGGTGTTGGGCGAATCGCCGGCTACCTTGGCCTCAGTAATATCGTTATGTTTTTCGATTCAAACGACCTGCAGCTTTCCTCTCCTACGGAAGATGTGACCACAGAAGACACTGCCATGAAATACGAAGCGTGGGGCTGGCACGTAATGACGGTTGATGGCCATGATCACGAACAAATTCGCAGTGCACTCAAAGCCGCTAAAAATGAACATGATAAACCTTTCCTGATTATTGGAAAAACCATCATGGGTAAAGGCGCCGTGGATGCAGAAGGAGGCAGCATGGAAGCCAATTATCACACCCACGGCCAGCCGTTGACCGGTGCAGGGGCAGATTTCAAACGTACTGTAAGTAACCTCGGCGGAGATCCGGAAAATCCGTTCGCTATTTTCCCGGAAGTAGCAGAATATTATTCCAGCGTACTGGATGAGAAACGTTCCTATGTGAAGAAAAAACAAGCGGAACAGGCCGCCTGGGCACAAGCCAATCCGGAAAAGGCTAGTACACTTGATACCTACCTCAGTGGTAAGGCACCAAAAGTAGCATACGATAGTATCGTTCAAAAGGAAAATATTGCCACCCGTAATGCGTCAAGTGCGGTTCTTGCCGCTTTCGCAGACCAGGTGGGTAATATGATTGTATCTTCTGCCGACTTGTCAAATAGTGACAAAACAGACGGATTCCTTAAAAAAACCACGGCTTTCAAAAAGGGTCAGTTCAATGGCGCTTTCCTTCAGTCAGGCGTAGCCGAACTTACCATGGCAGCCATCGCCAATGGAATGGCTTTGCACGGTGGAGTGATTCCTGCTGTAGCCACGTTCTTTGTATTTTCGGATTTTATGAAGCCTGCCATCAGACTTGCCGCTTTACAAAAACTGCCGGTTAAATATATCTGGACACATGACGCATTTCGGGTAGGAGAAGATGGCCCTACACACCAACCTATCGAACAGGAGGCGCAGATCAGGCTTCTCGAAAAAGTTAAAAATCATGATGACCAAATGAGTCTGCTGGCATTGCGCCCAGCCGATGCGCAAGAAACTACCGTTGCCTGGGAAATGGCCATGGAGAATACCTCCACGCCCACTGCCCTTATTCTATCCAGACAAAATATAAAGGATATTCCCTCTTTTGGAGGAAAATCGCGTTATGAAAATGCCCAGGGGGCTAAGAAAGGCGCCTATGTGGTAAAGGATGCCGATGATTACGATATAACCCTGGTGGGTAACGGGTCTGAAGTAGCCACGCTCATAGAAGCTGCTTCTATTCTTGAAACGAATGACGGGCTTAAAATTCGGGTTGTATCGGCGATCTCAGAAGGACTTTTCCGTCAACAATCGCCGGAATATCAAAAATCAGTCATCAATGTTGAAAAACCGGTCTTCGGATTAACTGCCGGGATTCCTGAGGGACTTGCCGGGTTGGTAGGACCTGCAGGAAAGGTATTCGGACTTGATCATTTTGGTTACTCCGCCCCTGCAACGGTTCTTGATGAGAAATTTGGTTTTACCGGACCTCAGGTCAGCGAACAAGTAAAAAGTTATCTTAAAAAATAATCGATTGATGGAACTTGACATAAATGATAAATCCGGAATAACTCCTTATTTACCCTCACCCCATCGTTATGCGGCTAAAAACTTCAAGCGATGTGGCCGTAGCGGAGTTTTACTGCCATCATTGTCCCTTGGTCTTTGGCACAACTTCGGATTCATTGACAGTCTGCACAATGGAAGACAGATTGTTCGCTATGCCTTTGATCAGGGCATCACGCATTTTGACTTGGCCAATAATTACGGGCCTTCTTTTGGCTCGGCCGAGGAACAATTCGGGACCATCCTGAAGCATGATTTCCATGGGTACCGGGATGAATTATTTATATCGTCCAAAGCAGGCTTCGACATGTGGCCGGGTCCCTATGGCAATTTAGGCAGCAGAAAATATCTTGTAGCAAGTCTTGACCAAAGCTTAAAAAGAATGGGGCTGGATTATGTGGATGTTTTCTATCATCATCGACCAGATCCTGACACCCCACTGGAGGAAACAATGGGGGCCCTGGATCATATCGTAAGGCAAGGCAAGGCACTGTATGCCGGAATTTCTAATTATCCTGCAGAAGAAGCTGCAAAAGCCTTTACAATCCTCAAAGAATTAGGAACACCTTGCTTGATCCATCAGGCGCGGTATTCAATGTTAGACCGTTGGTCTGAAGAAAAATTACTAGATACTCTATCGGAACACGGTGTCGGCTGTATTGCTTTCTCTCCATTGGAACAAGGGATGCTCACCGACCGGTACCTTGACGGTATTCCTGAAGACTCCCGGGCTGCCAAAGGAATGACATATCTGGAGCGATCTCAGGTGGAAGAAAATATTCCAACCATCAAAGCATTGAACGAAGTGGCTAAAAAGAGAGGTCAGTCTTTATCTCAAATGGCCATTGCCTGGTTACACAGAAGACCCGAAATTACCAGTGTCCTTATCGGTGCCAGTTCTGTTTCTCAACTGAAAAACAATCTTCAGGCGCTGGATAACATGAATTTCGATGCCGAAGAACTTAAAGAAATCGAAAAAATCCTTCAGAATTCTTAATCGAGATCCAATTCTCTGATCCAGATATTTCTGAAACTTACAGGATTGCTGTGGTCCTGTAAAACAATAGGACCGTCTCCATGGGCTTCATAGCTCGGCTGACCTATATACACTGTGGTTCCTTTTAGTTCCCGGTTATATTGAATCAGCACTCCATTGTGAAATACGGTGAGACGTGCTGGCTCCAGAAGTTCGCCTTCCTCGTTAAATTCCGGCGCCAGAAATATGATGTCATAGGTTTCCCATTCACTTGGAGGCTTGGTGGCATTGACATAGGGAATGAATTGTTTGTAAATACTGCCTGTCTGGCCATTCGAATAGGTTCGATTGTTATACGAATCCAAAACCTGAACTTCGTACTTGCCGTTAAAAAAGACCCCGCTGTTTCCCCTGCCCTGACCTTCTCCGACGATTTCCTGTGGGCTTCGCCATTCGATGTGTAATTGAACATCACCAAAATTCTGACGCGTCCGAATTGCTCCGGTTCCGGGTTTCACCGTGAGTACTCCATTCTCAACCACCCATTCAGCTTTTCCTCCGCCAACAGATTCCCATGCATCCGTATCTTGTCCGTTAAACAATACGATAGCATCGGACGGAACCCCTTCTTCAAACGTAATGGTGGCCGGTTCGGGCTCCCACACCTCCGTTTCCTCCGGTTTGGTTTGGGCAAAGACAGAGATGGTACAAAAACACAATAAAAGCAGAAGCAGCGATTTCATAGAAACTTTAGTTAAGGTTAATTCTGAATTTAAGATAGGCATGTTTCATTAAAATTGGAATTCGAACAAACAAATCACGTGATGATTGTCCCATTCACTCCAGGAATAGAACAGTTCACTCATAACATGCGGGAACATTTGTCATGCAGTGAGTTTAAACATTGAATTCAACAAACCCTAATTTACAATATTATGAAACTGAACAAACTCTTAACTCTTGCACTCGCAGTTATCTTTATGACTGCGGTTAGCGGTTGTGGTGACGATGATGATGGTGGTACTCCGGTACAGCCTCAAACCATTGTAGAAATTGCCGCTGCTGATCCAAATTTTTCCATTCTTGTAGATGCTCTTGAAACAAATCCTGATTTGTTGAACGCATTGAATGGAAACGGAACGTACACAGTATTCGCTCCTACCAATGATGCATTTGTTGCATTACTTGGAGTAATCGGACAAACAAGTCTGAATGACATCCCTACAGATGTAATCACACGCATTCTTCAGTACCACGTAGTAAGTGGAGCTGCTGTAGCTTCTGGTGACTTGACAGACGGTCAAATGGTTGCTACCGAACTCAATGGAGAAGAAGTAACTGTATCCATTGCCGGAGGTACTGTATCAATAAATAACGCGACTGTAGTTGCTGCAGACGTAGAAGCATCAAATGGTATCATTCATGTAATCGACGCAGTTCTTGTTCCTGAATTGGAAGCAAGCATTGTAAACACTATCGTTGAGCCTGCTTACTTTAACAATGATTTCAGTATTCTCACAGAAGCAGTTGTTACTGCAGATTTACTTGAAACATTGATTGATCCTGCTGGGACCTACACGCTTTTTGCTCCAACAAATAGTGCATTTGAAGCAGCTGGAATAACTTCTTTAAGTGGTTTGACAGCAGAAGATCTTGCACCAATTTTGACGTACCATGTTTTGGGCACTGAAATTGCTGCCGGAGATTTACCAGGTACTGAAGGTGGTTTGGCTGCGACTGTAGAATCACTGGGAGGTAACTTCTACCTGACCAATAATGCAGGTGGCGTATTTATCAATGGTAATACAGAAGTAGTTGCGACCGATTTAACGTATGATAACGGAATTGTACATGTAATCGACCGTACGTTACTGCCTCCAGCAATTGACATCGTACAGATTGCAATTGATAACGGATTCAACGAATTGGCTGCAGCTTTGACTGAAGCAGGATTAGTTGGCGCGTTGCAGGAACCTAATGGACCATTCACAGTATTTGCTCCGACAGACGATGCATTCACAGCTCTTTACACTGCACTGAACATCGAAGGACCTGCAGATGTAGATCCGCTACTTGGCGACGGAACACTTAGTGCCATACTTACCTACCACGTAGTTGGAGCCCGTGCATTCTCTTCTGATTTGTTCGACGGACTTGCTCCTGAAACATTGCAGGGTGGAACTGTTGAGGTGAACATCGACGGAGGTGTTACTTTAATTGATAAAGATCCTGATGTAGCAGATCCTGCAGTAACCGGAACAGACGTACTGGGAACAAACGGTGTTGTGCATATCATTGATGGTATCCTATTACCTATAGACACGGCGCTTTAATAGCCCATATTTTTAAGGTGAAAAGGGCAGACATCTCTGCCCTTTTCACTATTTTACCAACTGGTACAAGACAATGTTCGGGAATCAATATCGATATGTTTTCATTCTCCTCCTGTCAGTTTATTCGTATCTGAATATACTGTTTACTGAAGGTGACCGATTATTCGGAGTAGAACTGTCTCCCTGGATATTTTTCGGGTCATTACTTCTTATTGTACTTATACTTTGGGAAACAAACCGTCTGCTCGAATCGAAGCTCCCTGCCATTCGCAAAATACACCCGCTACTGGTACAGTTTGGATTGAGTATTCTTGCGGTACTTCTTATTGCCTTACTATTTACCTTAATTTTTCCTTCCCTTGCAGACAGCAGCCTATCAACCTCCATTACATTTAAGCTGGCACTAGGTTTTGCTTTTCGTGTTAACTTGTTTCTTCATTGCGTGAATGCCATTATCTATTTCATGAATAAAAACAAATTAAACGAACTGGAAAAACAAACTCTTTTGAAGGAAACGGCGGAAGCAAAATTTGATGTGTTACGAAACCAGGTAAATCCTCATTTTCTTTTTAACAGCTTTAATGTATTGACTTCGCTGGTTCATAAAGATGCCGATACGGCATCCCGTTTCATCGAACAGCTAAGTTCTGTTTATCGATATGTGCTGAATAACCAAAATAATAAAATTGTACCCATCCAAAAAGAGCTGGACTTTCTAGACGCATACTCATTCCTGCTTCATATCCGGTTTGGCGGAAGCCTTACCATGATAAATGAGCTGAATAAATCAGATCAACACGGATATATTGCTCCTGCTACTTTGCAGATGCTGATCGAAAACGCCATCAAACACAATATAATTTCAAAAGCTAATCCCCTCTCCATTCGCATTTACCAGGATGACAACTATTATGTTGTAGAAAACATACTTCAACCTAAACCGGTCAAAGAAGATTCCACTTCCACCGGTCTGAAAAATATTCGTCAGCGATACGAATTTTTATGTCAACACGACGCGATCAGGATTCACTCTAATGGGAAATTTACTGTAAAAATCCCTATCTTGAGAGATATTGATGAAGGTACTAATCGTTGAAGATGAAGAGCTTGCCGGTGAACGGTTAAAGGACCTGATCCTGGAGTATGATCCTGAGATCAACATTGTGGACATCCTTGATACGGTATCGTCGGCAGTATCCTTTCTTCGCAAAAATCATCAGTCAATAGATTTAATTTTCCTCGACATTCAACTGGCTGATGGCAAAAGTTTTGAAATCTTCCAGCAGTTTAATGTGCTCATTCCGGTAATTTTTACCACAGCATATGATGATTATGCCATGGAGGCGTTCGAATTAAATAGCATTGACTACTTAATGAAGCCTATTGCGGCACCAAAACTTCATAAAGCCCTTGACAAATATGCCCGTGTTGTAAAAAATACTACAATTGCACCCAGTATAGATAGCAACCTGGCGCAACAATTACTTGATAAAAAGTCATATAAGACACGCTTCGTCGTAACGTCAGGACAGCGCATTCTCTTTAAGGAATCACACCAAATAGGATATTTCTTTGCCCAGGACAAATCATGTTTCTTGATTGAAAATGAGCAAAACAACCGATTCCTGGTCGACTACACACTTGATTACCTGGAATCAATTCTGGATCCATCTCAATTTTTTCGCATAAACCGTTCGGTTATAATTCATATCGGATTTATTAAAGAAGTAAGGACTCATCTTGGTAAACGGCTGAAAATAGTTCCTAATTTGTCAGTCAAAGATGATTTAACAGTAAGTCGTAACCGGGTATCATCATTTAAAGAATGGCTTGAAGGCTAAAGGTTGATATTACTTACTAAATATTTTATCTTTCCGGTCCATGAGGAAAAAAATTTACATACTCTCTCTTTTGAGCTTGATTTTATGGTCAGGAAATGTATTCGGTCAGCAAGGTGAACTGGATTCTCTCAAAAATGAAATCATGAAAATTCAGGCTGATGTAGAAAATATCAACCTGAATCTTGAGAAATCAAGGGCTAAATTTCAGCGAGGTATTCTTGTGGCAACCATTGGTTATACCGTGACCATTGCTGGGGGATTGATGCTGGGTCGGGAGAATGACAATGTCGGACAGGCACTACTTATTGCCGGAGGTGTTACCGGGATTACAGGCACCTACATGATGGTGGATGCCTTTAAATTCCTGGGACGAACCCGACGGAATGAGTGAGTCTTAAAATGTAAAGGTCATTCCTGCAAAATAATTTCGTGTTGGAGAAGGGTTAAAATACCGCGACCCAAAGGCATTCAAATCATTTCCGAGTGAGTAGGTCTCATTTGCGAGATTATCTACTCCAACGAACAACCTACCGGTCATTCCTTTTCCCAGAAGAAAGTCTTTTTGTACCCTGGCACGAACCAAATGATACGGTTTACTAAAAACAGTATTCTGATCATTTAATGGTATTTTATCTGTAAATTGATGCGAGATCATTAATCCAAACCGACCCGAAAAGTCCATTTGAGCCTCCAGATAATAACTAAGAGGAACCCCGCCAGTCAATTTATTCCCGCTAAAATCTACATTCTCACCCCCTTGAGCACGGACATAGTCCTTAAATGTCAGGTCATTCCATGACAAGCTTGCATTGGCGCGCAAATTTCTCATGAACCCGGCATCACGACTTATTATTTCGCCCCCAAGCAATAGCTCAACCCCTTGATGCAGTGTCTCTCCACTATTCAAAAACACCGAATTACCCATGGCATCCACCTGACTGACTATGGTGTTATTCTGATTAATCCGGAATACAGTTAGCTCGCCATACCATACGTCTTTCTTTATATCAACGCGCAAACCTGCTTCCAGGCTCATGGCTTTCTCCGCCTCCAGGGCTATATTGATATCCCCATCACTCGTCCGCACTTCATCCTGCGTGGGAGGAGAAAACCCCCAACTGGCGTTGAAAAAGATCGCCATGGTACTAAATTCACGTACAATCCCAATTCGGGGTGAAAACTGATTTTCAAAAGAACGATCGACCGCATAGGTCGAATCGGTGGCAACATCTGCTTGCCTGTCGAAGGAATAATTTAAATGATTGAGACTGGCCCCAGCAACAACATGCCAGTCATTCCAGTCCACCTCTGCCTGTAAAAACTCAAAGCCTGTAAACATCCGCGTATCATCCACATATCGGAGGGTATCAGGAAACCCATTTCGGTTACCGAAATTATTTGCCTTAAAATTACCCCATTGCCACTCTCCCCCTGCCGTAAGGCGTAGATAGGTTTGTCCCGTATTAATGGTATGATAAAAGCGTGTTCGTAAGCCTCCTCCGGTCAAATCTTCAAATTCATAATTGGTAATGAAGGGATTTTCCTTGTTTGACTGAGAATAAAATACGGATGTTTGATTACCAGATTCAGTGCCCCATTCAATTTCATGAGAAACCCCCGCGATGATATAGCTCTGATCGATAGTGGAATTACGGTCAATCGCTATCTGACGGGCCTGCGTCGGGTCCTCATCACGCTGTTCAGCGGTCAATCCACCCGGCAGCTCATAAAATATATCATTATAAAGAAGTGTATACGACAACGACTGGTGGTCATTTATTTTTACTTCGCCAAGTAAACTCAGGTTCTTCCTATCCATTTCGGTATGATCCCGGTATCCATCGGTTGAGGTGGAACCAGCCGAAAGTTTTATCGTATGAGAATCACTGGATGACTGTACATCAGCATGCCACAAGGAATAGCCAAAGCTTCCGGCCGCAAGATTAATGGAACCTCCTATCCCTTCATCTCCATTTTGGTCGTCAGACAAAAACATAACACCTCCTGTTCCGGCTACATAAAGACTGGATGCAGGCGACCTGATAATGGATAAAGATGATAAATATTCCAGGTCAATTAAATTGAGTGGTGTATTACCTGATGGCTCTGTAATCGGTATCTGGTTATAATATATTTTAACATTGCGCACGCCAAATGGGGACCTCAGCGTACTTCCACGAATATTGACACGGTAACTACCGGGAGACCGTTGTTCCATGCGTACCCCGGGAATCGCATTAACCGCGTCAACCATACCGGAAAACCCACTCCCCGCTACCTTGTCAATGGATATGGTCCCGTAAGAACCGGCAACCTCCTTTATAGGACGGAGTGACTGATAGGCATTTACCGATACAGATTCCAGTAAAAGATAGTCCGGTTGCATTCGGATGATACTAACAGACGGGCTTAGGTAAAGCTCTTTTTCACGATACCCTATAAAGCGAAGTTTCGCCCATCCTGTATCTTCTGAGGTTAAAGAAATGCGCCCTTCTGCATCTGAAACAAAAATACTCCCGTTCCATTCAAGTGTCGCTCCGGCTAATGGAGATTCCGTAACTCCATCAAGAATGCGAATGACCTGTTGACCATAAACAGCCGAACCAAGCAATAACAGGAAACATGTAACTAATTTATTCAACAACCTTTTTGACTCTATCCACAGTTATCATTTCATGCGTATTGCCCCATGTATTCATGACATAGTTTAGGACGTCCGCAATTTCTTCATCAGAAAGGTTTTGATTGGTCATTATGCTATTATATTCTTTCCCATTCACTGTGATAGGCCCCTGAAGACCAAATTTAACCGCGTGAATGGCTTTATCAGGGCTTTTCAGAAGGTAATCAGAATTCGCTAATGGGGGGAAAGCTCCTTCCAGCCCTTTTCCGTCTGCCTGATGACAAACGATACAAAGCTGAGTGTAAATTTCCTTCCCGCGGTTCATACTCTCCTGCTTGGCATTTCCCTGGAATATAGGGATTGAAAGTGCAGTAATGGCCAGGGCGGCCAATATTCCTGTTGCTGACATATTAATCGATACTAGTTAATTTATAAATTCCTTTTCCTTCTACTGCCACGTAGATAAAGCCGTCAGGTCCCTGTGTCACTTCCCGGATTCTGCCAAAGTCCGGCAAAAGCTTTTCAGTACCAAGCACTTTATCCCCCTCCATATTCACCCTCTCAAGATAAGTAAACTTCAGCGATCCTACCAATGCATCTCCTTTCCAGGCAGCATATTTATCTCCCACCACAAACGTAAGGGAACTTGGGGCGATCGAAGGAACCCAGTACGTTACGGGTTGCTCCATGCCTTCTTTTGAAGTTTGCGTGGTAATGACAGATCCATCATAATTCTTCCCATAGGTGATAACCGGCCACCCGTAATTGGCTCCACGTTGAACAAGATTCAATTCATCCCCACCCTGAGGCCCGTGTTCAGTATTATACAAATGACCCGTCTCCGGATGAAAAGCAAGTCCCTGCGGGTTGCGGTGCCCGTAGCTCCAAATGGCCGGATGAATATTCGCATCGCCTACAAACGGATTGTCTTCCGGAACAGATCCATCGTCATGCAAGCGCACAATACTTCCGGAGGTTACTGACAAATCCTGGGCATTTTCTCTCTTCCCTCGTTCCCCCAGGGATAAAAAGAGGTATCCATCCTGGTCAAACACAATCCTCCCTCCATAATGATGTCGTGTGCCGGTATTTGGCGTGGATTTAAAAAGCAGCTCCTGATCCACTAATGTTCCATCTGATAAACGGGCACGCATCAAAGCCGTATTACCCCCAT
>CAYGOW010000010.1:21946-24020 GCA_964351425.1 uncultured Roseivirgaceae bacterium | reverse complement strand
GAAGGTCATCGCCTTCTTTACTTGTTCGCGACAAAGGTAGGCAATACTACATCAAATTGTTATGGGATGGGAAGATTCAAGCCCCCGTGAATCCTACTTGCTGCGTATAAAAGTCGGACAAGGAATTATCTTGTCGTATTTTTTCGTCTTTGAAGAAGAAATGATTTGCAGATCGTATTTAAGTGAAATTTCATGCGCGCCACCTGAAGATGCCCCGAGCTCTGAAACCGTAAAATCATAGCTATACCCAAACTCAAGGTGACTGAATTGCAGCCCTAAAATCATGGCTACGGCATCCTGACTCAAGTTATCCTTAACATTTTGTTTGATAGGTATCCCCCGGTACCACACCCCTACCATAACGGGTTCATATAAAAAGTGTAATCCAATATCCAATTGATCAAACCTTCCCTGGCTCTTGTAAACAAAAGAGGGGGCGATATATGCCAGTTTATTCGCCTTTAACATGCCTGCATTCAGGGGCAATTTGGCCCCCGCATGAAAAGAGCTTTTCATCGGAACTTTACTCTCATCTTCCAGCAGTGATCTGTTTGGCTCATTTAAATGATAAACCGAAAATCCAGCCCAGAATTTTCTATTATACAGCAACATCCCGGTGCCAAAATCAAAGTATCCGGTACTTCCAAGGCTCCCGAAACTAACGTCGCTCGTCGGCACCTGGCCATCGTTGGTAAACGCCAGTTGATCACCAAAAACAAGTTTGTTCAAATCAATGTCGCGGTAACCATAGCCAAAATAAAGTCCCGGGGTAAGAACCCATTCTTTGGCCAGCTGGATTTTATAAGAATATATGAATCCGACCGTAGTTGATTTTAATCCGGCTGAGCCCGCTTCATCCGCTGTCATGATCAGTCCGATACCACTTTTTAAATCGCGAAGATGATAGTCATAGGAGAATGAATAAGTAACATACCCGTTCGCTATACTCGGCCACTGATTCCTGTAATTGGCAATAAAACGATGGCCCATACCTGTACCTGCCAGCGCAGGATTCAGGTACAAAGGAGCCGCATAGTACTGTGAAAAATGGGGGTCCTGTGCCTGCCCCGACCGGGAGACAAATAATCCGCCTAATACGATCAATATGAATATATATATCTTTCTCATCTATCTCCTCTCCTACCTGATTAAGTTTATATCACCGGTTCGCAAGACGCGTTCCCCGTTTATAAAAGTCGCCCGGATTTGGTATACATATACATCCTGCGGACTTAATTCTCCTTTATAATATCCGTCCCATCCGATATTCTTGTCACGGCTCTGGAAGATCAGTTCTCCCCACCGGTTGAATACCAATAATTCGTATTCCACGACCCCCTGTACTTTCGGACGGAACACGTCATTGCTATTTGGATCTTCACCTAAACCTCCACCGGTCGGACCGTAAAGGTTGGGGGAAAAGGCATTTGGCACCAGCAGTCTGCCGCCTAGTTTTGCCTGAACAATTCCGCTTTCCGTAACAGTATCCGTACAGCCATAGGTATTGGTAGCAATAAGGGATATTGTATACAACCCTTCCTCCTCATACATATGGATAGGCTGTGCATCCGTTGAAGTATTCCCATCCCCAAAATCCCAGAAGAAGGAAGACGCATTTCGGCTGTCATTTCTGAAATAAACCGGATCATCCGGAATATAGACAATCGGCGATTTGACCACGAAGGCCGCAATCGGATTGGGATACACTTCAATTATGTCGTTTTTGATCTCACGAACCGTATCTCCAACGACATTGGTCGCTGAAAGGGAAACCGAATAAGTACCTGGTTCTGTGTAGATGTAGGTTGGGTGCTTGGCACTTTATGTACCCTGGCCATCACGAAAATCCCAGAAGTAGCTATTTTCATCCGCATACCGGGAAAGGTTTGTGAATTCAACCCGCAAAGGAGCACACCCTTTATCCGGGGCATACCTGAAATCCACAATCGGTGGAATTGGATCAATTCGTATGGATTGACGGACTGAATCGACACACCCCAGGTCATTTGCCACGACAAGTGTAATGATAAAATCACCAAACGTCCCATAATCCTTCGGGGCAGGTGTTACCGCT
>CAYGOW010000010.1:21189-21936 GCA_964351425.1 uncultured Roseivirgaceae bacterium | reverse complement strand
GTTGCCTGTACTGTTATTCACAAAAGATACTGTACTATTAGGAAGCATCTGCGTCGCCGGGGTAGCGGTGAATGAAGCATTTACCGGGTCCGTTGCCGGGACATCAAAAAATTCCGAAGTCGGGCTACCAGGGCAATTTGCAAAATTTGTGGTATTCAGGGTCACTTCCACATTACGTGTTATGGCACTCCGATTAAATTGATGTTCGAAAGAGCCACCGAGCGCTGTGCTGGTAAACGTTACCACCCCGTTCTCCATGATCGTCCATTCATATTCACTCAGTCCTTGCTGATCTGCCGTAAAACGCATTCTCAAAATATCACAGTCGAGCAATACGGTATCTACCTGGAAAGTTGATACCGGGAGCGGACTGACACGGATTGGCATGCTGGTTTGCGCAGGACATGATCCCCCATAATTTGCGGTCAGGTTGACAGTAAAATCCTGCACCATTTGCGCGGTATTCGTAAAGGTATAGGAGAATACCGGTGTAGTGCCCACATTCGCTTCATACAGGGTATCAGTTCCCTGAATTATTCTCCAGTCATAGGAAGAAGGCGATAACGCCTGTGTTTCAGGAGATACCTGGAAGGTAACATCCACCGGACTACAGTTATCCTCAAAAGGAGAATAATTAGTGGCCACAAAATCTGCCAAAGGTGTTGGTAAAACGGTAATGGTCACTGGCGGACTAACCGCTTCACAGCCATTGGTGGCAATGGCGCGCAGACGGACCTGATAATCAAT
>CAYGOW010000010.1:11199-21179 GCA_964351425.1 uncultured Roseivirgaceae bacterium | reverse complement strand
TCCTGTATGGAGTCCGTCACCCAACCACTGCCATCATTTCTCTCCCAGATATATTCCTGGATTGGGGTCGGCTGAGCCCCTGCAGCCGTATTTACCAGCTCCGCATTATATGGACTACATCCATACGTATCGGTGGACGTGAAGGTAGCCAGAGGCGCGGGTGTGACGGAAACAGTCTGAACATACAGGAACGTACATCCAATATCAGTAGTAACACGAAGTGCTACATCATAATCACCAGGACCACCTAACGGTCGTTGGAAATTCGTGGAGTCGGTATAAGCAGGATCCGGGGTAAAGGTTATGCTGTCATAATCAAAATCCCATTCACGCAGTGAAATTTGTTCTCCGTCCAGCGGAGAAGGAAGACTGGAATTGTCAACAAACTGAACATCCTGTCCTTCACAAGCTCCGGAAGCCGTAAATGATACATCAGGTGCAGGATAGACCCTAATCCGGATTTGATCAAAACTGGTACACTCAGTGACACTGTTTCTGGTAAATAGCCTGACACGATATTCTCCCGGAGTCGTAAAAGTTTCTTCAAAAGGGCCTAGCTCCACATTGCTGTAGCCGGAGGCAGGCTCATTGCGATAATTATTTCCATTCTCATCATAAAAGCGCCATCTCCATTGTGTTGACGAATTTATTGAACCGGTGGATACATCGTGGAAACGCACCGTAAATGAGTCAGTATTTCCGGTAGTCTGACAGAATTCACCGGAAATCGGCACATCTGCCAAATCGGTAATTTCCAGCTGTGCAATTCTGGAAGGCGTAATATTTACAATAATATCCACGGTTCTCTGGCAATTGCTTTGGGCATTGGCATTGGTGGCTGTCAATCGAATTAGTTTTTGCCCGGGATTAGCAAATGCATAAATCGGCTGCCAGTTGGAAGTAGAATTGATTAAAGGATCTGAATCAGTAGGACCATCATACATTTCCCAGAAAGATGCTGTGGCACCCGCACTGCGATTTTCAAAATAAATATCCTGCCCTATACAGAATTCCCTGCCAGGAGGCACTTCCCCACTAAAACTGTCCTTATGCGTTTCAAAATCCGCCGTTGGTTCATCTACAATTCGGATTACGGCAGTCGTGGAAATAGCATCATCATAGTTTGGGTTCAACGGATCTCCGTTGTAGGGATTACATATATTCCAGTTAAACAGTGTTACTTCAAACTCATTACCCACAAGGTTGGCTGGATCACCGGGAGCATTCATGGGCAGAGAAACAGAAATAGGACCATCTGCTGGAAACGGAACGGTTTCAACCGGGCCGAAATAGGCTGCTGTAACCGTACCGCGCGTAATTGGGGCAGCAATGTTACCCGCCCCGTCTGTAAGAGGTCTTGTGCCTCCATCTTCCAGGGAAAGGTTTAGGATCGTGGCAGCCGGATTATGGGTAGCTACATTACCGTAAACAAACTGAACATGACGTTCCTGTTGATTTGGATTGTCTGGTTCGATATTGATATTACAGTTGAAAAAGGAATTATCGGTAAACTGGGCATTGACTACAGGATCACCGTAGCATACATCCCAGCTATTTGGTGTAATACTAAGATTGCCCCCAAATTGATTATCAGGAGCCCAGGCACTGGCAAACTGGACCTGTCGGGACGATGAACAAACGACACCATCGACCACGATAAATGCTTCCGGGAAAAATCCGCATTCATCACTTTCCGGATAAGTAAAACTGGCTGATGCTTCGAAAGACCGGTCACTGTTGGTAACGGTAATTCCCGATGGATCGATTATAGTAACCGTATTGGCCGGATCATTCCAGCGGTACATAATTTGGATACGGCTGGGATCTGTTGATACCAGAAATGAGTACCTGACGGTAAAAAACTGCACATTGGTGGGTGCACATAAGTCAGGCGATTCAAAGTTTACGAAATAGTTATTTGCTAACTGATCACATTGCGCTTGAATTTTAAAAGTACAGCCAACCAAAAAACACACGATAAAATATCGTAGTAACTTCCACATAGGTTAAAAAAATTATCCCGGTACTCCATAGATCCTAAAGCCAAACTTACCTTTTATACGGTTAACAAATCTTTGGAAACCCCGGCGAAAGTGCCATACGTAAGGTTTTGAGCTACTTTTGGGCAATATGGGAAAGGCTGGCAGAATACAAGCAATGGATGGCTATCCATGAAAAAATAAGTCGCTCATTATGTAAGGTATTGATCCTCAGTTTCTGATCAAAATAAATTCTATTGCTACATTTTTGTTGTTTTGATTATCATATTGTTTGTAAAGATGTACCTTTGTGTCCCATAAGTTCAGGCGCAACGAAAAACAACTTATGGCCACTGCTAAGTATATTTTTGTCACGGGAGGCGTGACTTCTTCTCTCGGAAAAGGAATCATTTCAGCATCACTGGGTAAGTTGTTACAAGCCCGTGGTTTTAAGGTTACGATCCAGAAATTTGACCCCTACATTAATATTGATCCGGGTACGCTTAATCCGTACGAACACGGAGAGTGCTATGTCACCGATGACGGCGCTGAAACAGATCTGGATCTCGGCCATTATGAGCGCTTTCTGAATTCCTCCACCTCGCAGGCCAACAACATTACCACCGGTAGAATTTACAACAATGTTATCACCAAGGAGCGTAAGGGCGAATATCTTGGCAAAACAGTCCAGGTGGTTCCGCACATCACGGATGAAATCAAACGAAATATATTTTCACTCGGTGAAAGCGGGGATTACGATTTTGTTATCACCGAGATTGGTGGCTGTGTGGGTGATATTGAGTCCCTCCCTTTTATCGAAGCTGTACGCCAGGTGCGTTGGGACGTTGGAGCCAATAATTTTCTGGTCATCCATTTAACACTCATTCCCTATCTGCGGGCCGCGAAGGAATTAAAAACAAAACCTACACAACATTCGGTCAAACAATTACTCGAAGCAGGAATCCAGCCGGATATATTGGTGTGTCGTTCGGAGCACCGTTTGCCGATGGACATCCGTAAAAAACTGGCCTTATTCTGCAACGTCCATATCAACTCCGTTATTGAAGCTCTTGACGCGGAGACAATTTATGATGTGCCTCTCCTGATGAAAAAGGAAAAACTCGACGAACGTGTGCTGGCCAAATTGAGGATACCAAATAAATCGGAACCTGAACTGGACCAGTGGAAAGACTTTTTAGGAAAATTAAAGAACCCCTCGGAAGAAGTCAGGATCGGCCTGGTAGGCAAGTATGTCGAACTCCCGGATGCCTATAAATCGATCGCAGAAGCGTTTATTCACGCCGGTGCCGTAAATGAGTGTAAGGTAAACCTCGACTGGATTTCTTCTGAGACCATTACTTCTGAGAATGTAAAAAGCATTCTGTCAAAAATGGATGGCATCCTGGTAGCACCGGGATTTGGAGAACGAGGAGTGGAAGGTAAAATAGAAGCTGTGCGCTATGCACGTGAAAACAAACTGCCTTTCTTTGGTATTTGCCTGGGTATGCAATGTGCTGTAATTGAGTTTGCCCGAAATGTACTCGGCCTTAAGAAAGCCTCAAGTACTGAACTCAATGAAAAAACGCCTGATCCTGTCATTGACCTGATGGAAGAACAGAAAAATATTACAGACAAAGGCGGCACCATGAGACTTGGAGCCTATCCTTGTGACCTACAGAAAGGAAGTAAGGCAAGCACAGCCTATGGGAAAACTAAAATCAGTGAGCGGCATCGCCATCGGTATGAATTCAATAACAAATACCTGAAAAAAATGGAGGCTAAGGGCCTCAAGGCCGTTGGGATTAATCCGGGAACCGGATTGGTTGAAGTAGTGGAACTGGAAGATCATCCTTGGTTTGTCGGAACACAATTTCATCCGGAATTAAAGAGTACGGTGCTGAATCCCCACCCTTTATTTGTTAAGTTTGTGCGCGCGACGTATACGTACAAGAAATCAAAGACAAAAAATTAACTGATCGAAGGAAAGCATGGATAGGAATCAGGCAACAGGTTTATTACTGATCGCACTACTGGTATTACTCTATTTCCAATTTTTTGGGCCTGAGCCACAGGAAATTGAGCAAACGCCAGATGCTGTAACCCAAACCGAACAGCCCCGCATTCAGGAATTATCACCGACTCCGGACAATGCGATTGTACCGGACTCATTACTTGAACAACAAAATGTGATCAAGTATGGCCCTTTTGCTACGGGAGCCACCGGAAACGGACAGGAAATTCTCCTGGAGAATGAGGATATTGCTATCCAGTTCAATACGCATGGTGGTGTGCCGGACCAGGTACAACTCAAGGGATTTACGACCTACGGCGGGGATACGCTTTATTTGTTTACTCCTACCACAAGCAGTATGGACCTGGTCTTACAATCAGGCAACCGCACTATTGATCTTACAGATCTTTATTACCAAAGCAATCAGCAAACCATTGGCGACACATCCGTCCTTACCCTGTCACTGGCACTTAGTGACGGCGGACAGGTAACGCACCGCTACACGCTCCCTCCGAAGGGATTTCAGATTGGCTACGAACTACAGGTAAATGGCACCCCATTGAACAGCGATGTTGTTCTGGACTGGAAGAATAACCTGATGCTTCAGGAGAAAGATGTTACGCTTAGTCGTACGAATACAACCATAAACTACTATACAACAGAAGGTGATTTTGATGGTTTGAATGAGCGCTCCAATGAGCTGGAGAAAGAGGCACTAGAAGAGTCCTTGAAATGGATAGCGATCAAACAACGGTTTTTTATATCCTCCATCATAGCCGGCAATTCCTTCACCGGGGCCATTGTATCCACCCAGGCCGACATGGCAGACTCTTCCATCGTGAAGACTGCCAATGTTAAAGTTTCACTGGGAGCCAATGACATTCAAAATACGGGTGAATATACTTTCTATTTCGGCCCCAACGATTATCACATTCTCAAAGAGGTCACTGAAGACTTTTCCAAAAACCTGTATCTCGGTTGGCCTCCGATGATCTGGGTCAATAAATGGGTTATTATTCCTTTGTTTGACTTGTTGAACAATTTCATAGGAAATTATGGGTTGATCATCATTATCATGGTACTGATGATCAAACTGGTCTTGTCACCACTTTCTTACAAGTCCTATTTGTCCATGGCCAAAATGAAAGTGCTGAAGCCCCAACTGGATGAAATTAAGGAACGTCACCCGGATGACATGGCCAAAGCCCAGCAGGAACAAATGAAACTCTACCAGCAGGTTGGAGTCAACCCGGTCAGCGGCTGTATCCCCATGCTGCTTCAAATGCCTATCCTGTTATCCATGTTCTATTTCTTCCCGCAGTCAATCGAATTGCGCGGCGAACCATTCCTTTGGGCGGAAGATTTAAGTACGTATGACTCCATTATCCAGCTGCCTTTTAACATTCCGTTTTATGGCAGCCATGTGAGTTTGTTCGTACTCCTGATGACGGTATCGACCATATTATATACCTGGTCGAATCAGCAGGTTAGCAGCGTGACAGGCCCCATGAAGTCAATTTCCTACTTTATGCCCTTGATTTTCATGTTTGTCTTGAATTCCTATCCGGCAGCTTTGAGTTTCTATTATTTCGTGTCTAACCTGGTCACCTTCGGACAACAGGCGCTAATCCGTCGTTTTGTCGATGATGAAAAAATTGAGAGAATACTGGAGGAGAATAAAAAAAGTGCCGGCTCCAGAAAGAAGTCAAAATTTGTTCAGCGTCTGGAGGATGCAATGAAAGCCCAGCAAGAACAAAAACAACCACAAGGAAAGAACAAAAAGAAAAAATAATCACCCTGAACCCCGGCCCTGAGACGCCGGGGTTTTTTGTGACCGATTGTTTCCGCCAGCCCTTATCATAATCCAATTAACTTTATATCTTTGTATGCCACCAAATCAAAAATATGCTGCGGATATGAAGATTACTTATTACGGACATTCTTGCTTTCTGGTTGATATAAATGGCAAAAAAGTTCTTTTTGACCCGTTTATCAGTCCGAATGAAAAGGCATCCCACATTGACGTTTCCTCAATCACTGCAGATTTTATTCTGGTATCCCATGGACATGGTGATCATGTCGCAGATGTGGAGACAATTTATAAGCAATCTGATGCCATGCTAATCTCGACCTATGAAGTGGTTCAGTGGTTTGGTAATAAAGGATTGGAGAATAGCCACCCGGTAAATCACGGCGGGGCTAAGGCATTTGATTTTGGTCGCTTAAAAGCAGTGAATGCCGTGCATTCCAGTAGCATGCCCGATGGCAGTTACGGTGGGCACCCGGCAGGATTTGTAATCGAAGGCGGCGATAAAATTTTTTATTATGCAGGCGATACAGCCTTGCACATGGACATGCAGTTGATCAAAGAGGAATTTACGCTCGATTTCGCGTTTCTTCCTATTGGAGACAACTTCACTATGGGGGTGAAAGATGCGGCAAAAGCGGCACGGATGGTTGGTGTTAGTAAAGTCATTGGCATGCACTACGATACATTCCCCTACATTGAAATTGATCACGAAGAAGCCAAAGCTATTTTTAGTGAACATGGCGTTGAACTGATACTGCTGTCCGTTGGACAATCTATTAATCTTTAATTTTTTTGAATGAGCAAAGTTATTGCGATTGCAAATCAGAAAGGTGGTGTAGGAAAAACCACTACAGCTATAAATCTTGCTGCCAGCCTTGCGGCGCTGGAGCACAAAACACTGGTTGTTGATGCAGACCCACAAGCCAATTCAACTTCGGGTTTGGGTGTAAATCCAAAGGAAGTGAATTACTCCATTTATGAGTGTATGGTAGATGACGTTTCTGTAAAGGAGGCGGTCACTGAAACGAATATTGATTTTCTGCATGTGCTGCCGTCCCATATTAACCTGGTGGGAGCAGAAGTGGAAATGGTAAGTATTGATCAGCGCGAAGAGAAGATGAAGGAAGCGCTCGAAGAGATTCGCGAGGACTATGATTTTATCATTATTGATTGTTCGCCATCCCTCGGACTTATTACGATTAACGCCCTGACTGCGGCTGATTCGGTATTAATTCCTGTTCAGTGTGAGTACTTCGCCCTGGAAGGATTGGGGAAACTATTGAATACAATCAAGATTATTCAAAAAAGACTGAATAAAGACCTGGAAATTGAAGGGATTCTGCTGACCATGTACGATGTGAGATTACGTCTTTCCAACCAGGTGGTCGACGAAGTTCGTACTCACTTCAAACGCATTGTATTTGATACCATAATACCCAGGAATATAAAGCTGAGTGAATCCCCGGGGTTTGGTATCCCGGCCATTGCGCATGATGCAGAAAGCAAGGGAGCTGTCAGTTACCTGAACCTGGCGAAGGAGATTTTAGAGAAGAATGGAATAAAAGTTTAAAAGCCACGTATATGGCAAAAAAACCAACAAAAAAACGTAACGCACTGGGGCGGGGACTTGGAGCCCTTCTGGACGATTCTGAGTCCATGGACGAAAAACTGGAAATCAGAAAAAAGGAATCATCGACAGAAGGCGGGCAGATTAATGAAATTCCACTGGACCAGATTGAAACCAATCCGTTTCAGCCGAGAACTGACTTTGATGAAGTTGCCCTGAATGAATTGGCCGACTCAATTCGTGTACAGGGAATCATTCAGCCAATAACTGTACGGAAATTATCTGAAAAGAAATATCAGCTCATTTCAGGAGAGCGCCGGTACCAGGCGTCACGGATTGCCGGGCTGAGTGCTATTCCCGCCTATGTTCGTGTAGCCAATGACCAGCAGATGCTGGAGATGGCCCTGATCGAAAACATTCAGCGTGAAAACCTGAACGCTATCGAGGTAGCTTTGAGTTATCAGCGCCTGCTTACTGAATGTGCCCTCAAACAGGAAGAACTGGGTGACCGGGTTGGAAAAGACCGGAGCACGGTGAATAATTACCTGCGGCTTCTGAAACTTCCTCCGGATATTCAGGCTGGTCTCCGGGACAAGAAAATATCCATGGGACATGCCCGCGCATTAATCACACTGGAAGAAGTAAGCGCGCAGCTTGAAATTTTTCGAAAAACGGTCAAAGAAGACCTCTCCGTAAGAAAAGTTGAGGCGCTTGTTCGTGAATACCTGAATACAAAAAAACCAAAAGCTGCACCGCCAAAGAACGAAACCGATTCTGGCAAGGAAATTGAGAAACTTCAGGGCAGACTCGCTTCCCATTTCGGCACGCGCGTTCTGGTGAAGAGTCCGGATGGAAACAAAGGCGAAATAAAAATTCCCTTTGTGTCCGTTGAAGACCTAAATCGCATACTTGATATTCTGGATCTCTAATGAAAGTTTTGTTGATAAGCATCATGCTAACGGTGATGACCCTCCCGGTTTTCGCACAGGCAGATTCTATTCCACCAACAACCATAGATACCGTACGTCAGGAAGATGAAATTCGTGAGATAGATACCTACGCGGATAAATTTATCCCTCGAAGAGCCTCCCTGTATGCGGCGATCTTACCAGGGGCCGGGCAAATTTACAATAAGAGATACTGGAAATTGCCGCTTGTATATGGTGGTTTTATCGCCCTCGGCCTGACTGTGAATTTTTATAATGACCTATATACAGACTATCGATCACAACTCTTTCAATTATTGGATGATCCCACTTTTGTTCCGCCCTCCGGGGCTTCCGAAAGTCAGTTGCGCACCGCCATTGATGATGCGCGAAGGGAACGTGATTTCTGGATGATCATGACCGGCGTTTTCTATTTGTTACAAATCGCAGAAGCGCATATCGACGCGCATTTAAAAGAGTTTCAATTGAACCCCAATCTGCGTGTCTCCCTGAAGCCAATGGTCGAACAAACGTTGCCAACAGGGGGCTATCAATCCGGGGTCACATTAACCATACGTCTTTAACCATGAGAATACTTTTACTTGGCTACGGAAAAATGGGACAGACCATCGAAGGGCTTGCTACCGAACGTGGCCATGAGATTATTGGGAGAATAGATAATCCGGACGAACCGAAAGATCCGTTTGGAAAGGATAATACCGATGTCGCCATTGAATTCAGTCAGCCGGATTCTGCTGTAAATAATATCCGTTGGTGCATAAAAAAAGGGATTCCCGTAGTCAGTGGTACCACAGGCTGGCTTGAAATGAAACCTCAAATTGACGAATATTGCCGCACCAAGGAGGGTACGTTCTTCTATGCATCCAATTTCAGCATCGGGGTGAATTTATTTTTTCGCTTGAATTCCTATCTGGCCGGACTAATGGATGTCTATGACAATTATACCGTGAGTATGGAAGAAACACACCATACGGAAAAGAAAGACGCACCTAGTGGGACAGCTATTACCCTGGCAGAAGGAATTCTCCGGGAAATAAATCGACTAAAAAGTTACAAAGAAGGCATCGGCCAAAGCGAAGCAGAGTTAGGAATTCAGTCCTTTCGGGAAAAAGATGTTCCCGGAACACACCTCATCAAATATACCGGGGAGGAAGATACAATTGAAATAAAGCATACCGCCCATTCCCGTAAAGGCTTTGCGCTGGGGGCAATTAAAGTTGCTGAATGGATAATTCATCAAAAAGGAGTTCTGACCATGGATGATTTTCTCAGGATTGAAAATTAACTTTGAGCTTTTGTAATAATTCCGGATCCTACAACACTATAAAAGAAAAATATTCATGAATCTTAAATTCTGGAACAGAAAAAAGAAGGAGCAGAAAAAGCCCAAATCAAAGATCAGGGAATGGGGTGATGCCATCCTGTTTGCCGTTGTTGCCGCAACACTGATACGATTCTTTATAATGGAAGCTTTTACCATTCCTACTCCCTCCATGGAGAACTCTTTACTTGTAGGTGATTTTCTATTTGTTAGTAAATTTCACTATGGTGCACGAACTCCGGCAACACCTATACAAGTCCCGCTGACACATCAGAAAATTTGGTTTACAAACCTTCCCTCCTATTCCGATGCCATCCAATTGCCGCAATATCGCTTGCCTGGGTT
>CAYGOW010000010.1:1912-11189 GCA_964351425.1 uncultured Roseivirgaceae bacterium | reverse complement strand
TGTGGTCGTTTTTAATGTCCCGGGAATAGCCGAAAATAACATTAATGAAAACGGGATGCAGGCGCCTGAGAGCGAATGGATTGATTACCCGGTAGACCTGAAAACCAACTACATTAAACGATGTGTTGCCATTGCAGGAGATACCATTCAGATAATTGATTCACGGGTCCATGTGAATGGAACCCCTATAGAACAACCGGAAAAAATGCAGCACCAATATGCGGTGGTTTCCGATCAAATGCTATCCAACGAAAGGGTATTTGAAAATTTGGGTGTTCAGCCTCCCCTTCCCGGATTTAATCAACAAGGCAATAGATATATCTATCTGTGGAACCTCACAGAAGAGGAGAAAACCATCCTGGAAGGAACTTCTTTTATTAAAGATATCCAGCGGTATAATTATGATGCCAGCGGCAAAATTTCTTCCTACAAAGAAGGTCAGCCACAGCCGGGAATTTTTCCGGATGACCCCCAAACATACTCATGGAATGTAGACTGGTTTGGGCCACTATGGATCCCCAAAGAAGGTGTTACCATTCCGGTCAACCGTGAAACACTGACAAAATACGGGGCAACCATCACCAAGTATGATCTTAACAAAGATGCCCGAATAGAAAATGATAAGTTATTCATCGACGGAAAAGAAGTGACCGAATATACATTCAACCAGGATTACTATTTCATGATGGGTGATAACAGGGACAATTCTCTGGATTCCCGTTTCTGGGGTTTTGTACCGGCCAATCATGTTGTGGGTAAAGGCTTCTTCATTTGGTTGTCCCTTGACCCTAATGAAAGCTTCTTCAGTAAAATCCGCTGGTCAAGATTCTTTAATTTGATTGAATAAGGAGTTTAACTTACTGAGAGCAGGCACAAATTGTCAGCGTGCAGTTTGTAAAAAAATGGAAAGAGCAAAGGGTGTTGACAGCAACACCTTTTGTTTTTTTATTCCAACGCCTGAAGACATAAATGTGTCTTTATAAAAAGTTAATATAGCTATGAAGTACACAGGAGTCCTCTCTCTGATCTTACTTTTACTCGCCGCATGTGCCGATTCAAATGAAGATATGGTCCTCGATGAATCAAATTATAATGGAACCTTCATGCGGATAGCTCCCGGAACGGATGCAGTTGAATCACCCATTTCCCTTCAACTTAGTAATGGTGTCTTTCAAGGGGAAGCTGATTCACTCTATTATCCGGCAATTTGTGAGGGCACGTATACCATTGAAGGAAACCGAATCAGCTTCACCAATGATTGTGGCTGGACCGCCAATTTTGATTGGTCATACATCCTGGATGGGACATTCACCATTGAAAAAAACCAGAATGAAACGGTCTTTATCCAGGAAGTGCGAACTGGTGAATATAATATCTATCGGCTCGACTAAGGCTCCAGTTTTTTGCCATTCCCCTTTACTGCTGATACGGAGAAGAATCCAACAATCGGTTCATCAGAATCTCCGCTGATCCGTGATATGTTGGACGGCAGATTCTCCAGAGGTTCGGCAAAGATTTCATCAAAGCCTCCATCCCGCTGGGTCTGAATGGCCATTTGATCCAGAAAATCAAACGCTTCAATTGTCAATGAATGAATTTCTACATAAAGTGAATCACCAGGCACATATGGAATAATAGCATCCAGTTCATCATTCAGTGGATTTACCGCATCCTGGATAGGTTGGATAAATACCACCCCATCAATCGTGCCGCCTGTACTGAACCCTGCATCAACGGCAATGTTTATCTCAAACGGACGCAGCAATAGCGTGTCATTCTTATAGGATTTGATCCAGTAGGCATCACCGGGCCCTTCGAAGTCTTTAGCCACGAATTCTCCGTAATAACCTTGTTCGCGAAATGCATCACCATCCTCACGAAAGTTAAAGACTACAGAATCTACCTCGGGGACGCGACGCATTTCGGAAAATGCGGAATATACTTGTCCGTCGGATTCAATTCGAAGCGAGTATTCGCGGCCTACTTCACCAAAAGCCAGTCCCTGATAAGGCCAAACGTACCGGCCCGGACTAACTTCGTTAAAAGTATATACAGTACCCTGATCATCCGTTACCTCTACCAACGCTCCTGTTATGCCCTGAGGCAATTGACTATTAAAATAGGGTTGCGTCTCACTGAGATAGATGACCTGGTCTTCTTCCTTATTATTTACCCAGGCATCTACAACCAGTACCGGCGGTGCATCTTCCAGGGTCAGCATAACCTCTTCCTCGCAGGCATAGAAACCAAACGACACCAGAATCAAAAGGAGTACTAAATCAAATCGTTTCATAATCAAAATCTGAAATTATAGGATACTGCAGGAACGATACTTCCAATAATTGAAAATTTATAGGCAAGGGTTTCAACGGGCTGACCAAATATGGGTCGCTCATTCCCCTGTGCAAAGAATATAGAGAATGGATTTTTCCTCCCGTAAACATTGTAAAGTGAGAATACGAGGTAATCCTGGTTCTTTCTTTCTTTACCCTTTTTCATGCGTTTCAGCTGCCAGGTCATGGACAAGTCCAGACGATGGGAAGCCGGAATGCGGTAATTATTTCGAGTGTTGTAGTAATTGAACGGAATGACAAACCCTTGCTGGGTAAAACGAGACGTAGGTGCCGTTATGGGCGTGCCGGAGGTAAAGGCAAAATTCGCAGAGAAGGTAGTTCGTTCACTCAATTCATAGTTAGCGAATATTTTCAAGTTGTGAGTCTGGTCATATCGGGTAGGGTACCATTCTCCATCATTAATCCCATCAACCTGTAACTCCGAACGGCCGAGGGTATAGCTAATCCATCCGTTGAATTGACCTTCCTTTTTCTGTAGATTCAACTCCAGTCCGTATGCCTTTCCATCTCCCTGAATAATGTCACCTTCAAGGAACTCATTAATAAAAATTTCCGCACCCCGAACATATTCCACCTGCTCTTTGGTGTCACGATAATATACCTCGGCAGATAACTCGTACATTTCATTCAGGTTGTTCACGTAACCAAGCGCATATTGATCGCCTTGCTGAGGCCTGATATTATTGGTACTGGGTGTCCACAGGTCGATTGGTGTCGGTGCTGCCGTGTTGGATATCAAGTGAATGTATTGGTTGGTACGGGCAAAACTGGCTTTCAATGAGTTGTTTCCAAATCGATAGTTCAGGGAAGCACGTGGCTCAAGGTTTGTGTAGCTCTTGATCAGCGCTCCTTTGCCTGCCTCATAGGTATTCTCCAGATCAGGCAATCGCCGTTCGCCCGGTTCTGCATCGTAGAAGGAATAAACAGTCGCGGGTCCAAAGTACTGAAAAGACGAAATTCGCAATCCATACCGAACCGTCAGACGATCCGTGACACGTTGATCATTGTCAAGATATACTGCACTTTCCAGGGCAAATTTTTCATCCAGGCTAATATCTTGGGTCACACCATCCGAAACACCGATAGCCTCTGCCGGCTTGAACCTGTAATAGGTACTTTCTCCCCCAAATGACAATTCGTTTTGGGGATTTATAAAGTAGGTAAATTGCGGTTTTAGCGAATATGTCAGGATTCGGGAATTCCAGTCAAATTTATCATCAGCATTCTCCCCAAAGCTAAATCCATAATCGAAATTACTCACGTAAAACGACACGTTCGAAAACAACCGGTCATTGTAGATATGGTTCCATCGCAACGTACCGGTGATATTTCCCCAGTTAAAACCTTGTTGTTCGTCAAAACGAAAAACATCACGTCCAAAATAACCAGATAGAAAAATCCGGTTTCTTGGGTTCAGATTATAATTGACTTTCGTCGTCAGGTCATAGAAGTACAACGTTGCGCCGTCCGTAAAAGGACGCGCAAACAAATCCACATAGGATCTTCTTCCGGCAACAATAAAAGAAGCCTTATCCTTGATCAGGGGTCCCTGAATTGCCAGACGGCTGAATATAGGTAATCCGACACCGCCTGATACTTCCAATCGTTTGCTGTTGCCCTCTTTCATCCGAACATCCAGGATGGAGGAGATACGACCGCCGTATTGCGCGGGCATAGCCCCTTTGATCAGCTTCACATCCTTCACGGCATCCGGATTGAAAACGGAGAAAAAACCAAACAAGTGACTGGAATTATACACAGGGGATTCATCAAGCAGTACCAGGTTTTGTCCGACGCTTCCTCCGCGTACGTTGAATCCTGCCGCTCCTTCTCCTACCGTACTGACGCCGGGTAAAAGTTGAAGTCCTTTGAGCACGTCCACTTCGCCAAACAACGCAGGTATTTTCTGAATCGTGGAAATAGTCAATTGCTCGGTGCTCATTTCGGACGAACTCACCTTATCCACCGAGGCATCACCGGTAATGATAACTTCCTGAAGTTCCTTGCCTTCCATACCAAGTTCGATATCCAGGCGCACACTTTCCGACAAGTCCACTGTTCGGATGATTTTTTCATATCCGATAAAGCTGTATTCCACCTCATAGGTGCCCGGGGGCACTGTCAGAGAATAAAACCCATAAACATTCGTCGCAGAACCCGTTCCGGTTGATGATATGTAAATAGTTGCGCCAATCAGTTCCTCGCCATTGGCGGCATCTTTTACATACCCGTTGAGTGTTACTTTATTCTGTGCGTAAGAAGGCAAAAAGCCTAACAGAAAAATAAAAAGTATAAAGAGTATACGCATTAATTCTTGCGGTTCATTGTTCGATCTTAATGACGCAAAACTCGGCAAATAGTTTAGGATAATCAGTTAAAAATGTAGTGCGGTAGTTTGTGGTGATTAGTTGTAAGTATCCATGACGAAAATGTATATTGGTCGGGTGAAAGCATATCAACGCCCTAAACTTTTCATTTCCCCTCATTTTGAGACCATTTATCCGGCCTTATTCCGCCGTGTCCCTGAGGTAGATTATACGCGCGAGCGAATCGACACCAAAGATGAGGATTTTCTTGACCTCGACTGGATAAAGCAGGGAAGTGAAAAATTGGTAATCATAAGTCATGGGCTCGAAGGTGATTCTCACCGGCCCTATGTGCGAGGTATGGCACGAACCTTCGCCCAGGGAGGTGTTGATGTGCTGGCCTGGAACTTCCGTGGGTGCAGCGGAGAAATGAACAAGACACTTCGGTTTTATCACAGTGGAGCCATTGATGACCTCAAATGGGTTATCGACCATGCCCGCAAAACGGGGTATGACCAGATTAACCTTGTTGGGTTTAGCCTGGGGGGAAACCTGACACTTAAATATCTCGGAGAATATGGTGCGGAAGCGGGCATTAACCGAGCCATGGCTATTTCGGTACCCCTTGAACTTCATAGTAGCTGCGTGAAAATCGCCGAGCCCCAAAACTTCCTTTATTCACGTCGTTTTTTACGAAATTTAAGTGAAAAGGTCCGGAGAAAAGCTGCGATAATACCGGACCAACTGGATACGGAACCCTTAAACAGGATAAAAACACTGATGGAATTCGATGATTTCTACACGGCTCCTATCCACGGATTTGTAAATGCCAGGGATTATTACGCTAAATGCAGTGCACTCTATGTACTGGACAACATTACGACACCTACACTCATTCTTAATGCCGCCAACGATCCGTTTCTTTCAAGCGATTGTTATCCGGTTGAAAAACTGAAGGGACATCCCTTTGTAACGCTTGAGATCCCGGATTATGGAGGTCACGTCGGATTTACCTCATTTAGTCCGGATAAAACATACTGGTCAGAAAGAAGGGCATTTCGATTCATCCAATCGAATGACTAAACGATAAAATTTTCCTACATTCGTAGGTATGGGAGACAGATATACGTTAACTGTTGAGGCGAGTACGCTGGCGGCAAGGTATGCACTGGAGCCACCAGAGCGGTATCAACCAAGATACAATGCGGCGCCTACGCAAATCCTTCCTGTTATTACACAGGGCAGCGGTGGTTTTTCCTTTTTTTACTGGGGCCAGATCCCTGAATGGTCGAACAATAAATCCATTTCCTCTAAACTAATTCTGGCAGAGGCTGAAAAGGTTGCACAAAAGCCAACTGGAAAGCAAGCGCTGTCTGAACGTCGCTGTCTTATTCCCGCTGATGGCTACTATGATTGGAAGCAGGTAAGTAAAAAAGGACGCATCCCCTACAGAGTGATCTGGCGCGATGGTAAGGTGTTTTCCATGGCCGGAATCTGGGAGGAATTTGAAGATGAGGAGGGACAGACAGTTCATACCTTCCGAATTCTAACGACGGCTGCTACGAATAATCTGTCCGATCTGGATAGCCGAATGCCATTGATCATTCCTAAATCAAGTGAAGCCGACTGGTTATCATCGAATGAATCGCTTGAGTCCATTGAGAAATTACTGGTTCCATTTAAAAGTGATGAATTTCATATGTATACCGTCTCTCCTCGTATGAGTGATGAAAAAAATGACCAACCATCACTTATTAAGCCATTTTCTCCAGCCGATCAATTCGGTAACTATTCGCTCTTTGATTAATGCCCAGATATTTCGTTTTTATTTTCATTTTCCTCTCCTGTCCGGCACTTTCCCAGGAAGCGCAGGTAAACATGCTGGCACAGGCAGAAAGTCTGTTAAGTAAGGAAGATACCGCACAAGCCGTAAGAAAATTTCAACATGTGCTTAACATCTATCCGGATAGCTATCCGGCAGCCCTGCGACTCACCGAGGTATTTTATTTAAAACAGCAATTCCGTGAGGCCATTCAATACAGCTATGTCACCGAAGACATACTAAATCGTTACATAGATTCTACCCGGACAAAGCCCAATCCTTCTGACCGTGATATCGAACGTGCCCGCCGGTATTCCCGTGACCTGGCAGATATTCAAATGCTCAAAGGTAAAATCCGATTGAAACAAAACAGGCCGGTGGATGCCCTTCACGAATTGAATCAGGCGCTGGTACATTCCGATCAGCCAGCGGATGTTTATATTGATATTGGCCTGGCCAATATTTCCCTCGGAGAATATAATTCAGCCCGGAATGCCTTTCATACATCGCTTTCCCTTGACCGCGGCAATAAAGGCGCTTTGTTTAACCTGGGGAACCTTTACTATACCCTGAAAGAATATGACAGTGCACGGCATTACTACCTTGAGACGTATGAACTGTATCCATCTTTTAAGTGGCCATTGTTATATCTTGGAAATATCGCCACCAGCAAACTGGAATATGAAAATGCCATTGAGTACTATTCCTCGTTCATCAAACTTGATAGTGCCTCGGAGGAAGCCTACTTCAGACGTGCGGTTTTATATTCCGAAATAAGGCATTGGGATGAAGCCATCAACGACTGGAATAAAGTACTGAGTATTAATCCCGAAGAGAGTGAAGCATGGAGAAACAGAGGATTGGCATACTTTCAAATTGAAAAGTATGAAGAATCGCTCCAGGATTTTAACCAGGCCATCCAGTTAAAGGAAGACCCCTACAGCTACATCAACCGCGGGTATGCCCACTATTTGTTAAAGAACTATGACGATGCCCTGTCTGATCTATCCATCGGACTTGATGAATTAAGCGATTATGCACTTGGCTATTATCTCCGGGCCTTAACCCATCTTCGGTTGAAAAATAAACAATCTGCTTGTGCTGACTTGCAGCGTGCTCTTGAGAATGGGTTTGATTCCAATGAAATACGTGATAAAAAACTCAGGAAGACCTGTCTCTAACTTCCTGGCCGGGTAGACGGGTCGGTTGACGGATCTTCGTTTTCCTCAACAGGCGGATCCTCCTCCGGGGCAGTCAATTCGCCTTCTTTCTTATTCTTCTTTTTCAGGAAATTGAAGAAGCCCTTCTTCTCCTTTTTCGGCTCATCCGGATCCTCTGACAAATCGTCCAGAGAATCAAGTTCCGTTTCAGCCTGATTACGATCTTTCTTTCCAAATAAGCGCTTGAAGAAGCCTTTCTTCTCTTTTGACTCGGCCGACTGACTCGCTTTCAATGAATTTTCCTGCATCAGACGAACATCCGGATAGACAAGGAAATCCTTCAAATACCAAAGGTATAATTCCTGGTCTACATTAAATTTCTCCTTTTTCAGGGATATAACATACACGCTATCTTCCGGGGCCGTAACAGTACTATCAGCGGTTTCAACCTCAGCAAGGTCACGTTCCGCTAAATAAAACTCATCTTCGAATGCTACTGAATCTTCCACCTCGGGATAAATATCCGTCATGGGAACGGTTTGCAGACTCCGTAATTTCTGGCGATAGGAAACTGGTTCGACAATCAGAAAACGGTCTTTGCTTGCTTCCAGGACCTTGGGCATAGAATCCTCCCCGAAATAGCTAAATCGCTTCTCTAAAGCCTTTTTATCGTGGATAAAGGCACTTTGGTAAGCCGGACAAATCATCCTCTCCGTACATGCCTGTACGAATATAAGGGCTATGACTACCGGTAAAAAATGTAAAAAATTCTTCATCAAAAAAATACAGCGCGTCTGAAACGTCAGAATAAGAACGTCACACCAGGCTGTTTTAGCGTCATGATCACTAAAAAAATAATAGGTATACCGTAATTATTCCAAGATAGAGTAAAAATAGTAAAAACCTGAAGAAAAAGCCCCCTATACCTTACGAGGAATGAATTTTAATAGATTCATAATAAAAATGACCCTGCCTTTCCGCCTTGAGGCCGTCAGAACAGGCCATTTTTCAATTCTTCACGGTGTTTTTTAGGCAAACCGGCAACCACCAGCTCATAACTGTGATTGATTAAATAACGCATTTTATCATCCGGCACACTGCCGTCGGTAGCTACGGTATTCCAGTGTTTTTTATTCATATGATAACCCGGACGTATACCAGCATACTTTTCCCTTAACTCGAGGGACTTTAAAGGATCACATTTAAGATTAATCCCGTCAAATTCATTGATATCTGTAAGACTAAATATTTTACCCTTGACTTTGAATACAAGGACATCCTCTCCAAAGGGCATTTCCTCAGTGACTCCCGGCTTGGATAAACAGTAATCCCGGAATGCCTCAATATGCATTTAGAACAGATTTTTTATGACGAGATAAACAATACCGGCTAAAAAAATCAGAATTGAAATTTTATTTATGCCGTGCATCATGCGCAAATTAAAATTTGACGGACGGTTCGGGTCCTTTTTTCTGAAAAAATATCCCCACATTTCGCCAAGTGCCAGGTATTCCTTCAGCGTTGGGCGATCATGCTTTGCTTCCTCTTTAGTGGTTGTAGTATCTGACATGTTTTCTTCTTTCTCCATTAACTTATTTCCGGTTCAATCCAGTTCCCATCCTCCCGGATTATTTC
>CAYGOW010000010.1:684-1902 GCA_964351425.1 uncultured Roseivirgaceae bacterium | reverse complement strand
TTCAATTAATTCATCAACAGCCTCGGCCGATGGGACTCCCCGCTTTACGACCTCCTGCCCCTTATACAAGGTTATCTTTCCTTTCCCAGATCCTACATAGCCGTAATCAGCATCTGCCATCTCGCCCGGTCCATTCACAATACATCCCATTATGCCAATTTTAACCCCTTTCAGGTGATCCGTCCGTTTTCTGATCATGGCAGTCGTCTCCTGCAGATCAAATAACGTTCGGCCACAGGATGGACAGGAAATGTATTCGGTTTTCGTCATACGTGTTCGCGCCGCCTGTAAAATGCCAAAAGAAGTCTTGTTGTAGGAATCAAGTAAAGTTACGAGATTATCATGCTCCCGAGTGGTGGTCTTCTCCGTTCCGAGGATCACACCATCTCCCAATCCATCTATGAGCAGTCCGCCCATATCTGTTGCCGCATACAATTGAAGTTTATCTTCAGGCAAATCCTCAAAACTCCTTTCAATGACTACAGGATGTTTAAGACCACGGATTATAAGCTCAAAGAGTACCCGCCGCAGCGACGGCATCGCGTGGGTATTATTGGTGTGTAACCAAAGAACAAGGTGTTTATCATCCGAGATTGCTTCATAAAGATCGTCGTCCCACTCGTCTGTACTGGCCCGTACAAAATTGAGTGTACTATGTGAGGTATGCTGCGCTAAATATTCTTCTTTGGAAAATACAGGTATACAATGGATCTGGTCGTCAACTGTCTGCCAGGTGCTGTAATGAAGAATT
This sequence comes from uncultured Roseivirgaceae bacterium, assembly GCA_964351425.1. GTDB lineage: Bacteria > Bacteroidota > Bacteroidia > Cytophagales > Cyclobacteriaceae > JAUILA01. The sequence goes on along the minus strand of CAYGOW010000010.1, from coordinate 1,151 downwards.
TGCTTCAAGCCATTCGGCAACATGAACGGGACGGTATCTTTACCTGCATACAAATAATCGGCGCCAAGGTCATTCATCTTCCATTTGTCCAATTCGGGAAGATAAAAATGCCCAACCGCCTTGAGGTCCTTGTAATCACCTGTCTTCAACTTGCTGACGTCTGCAATTACCCGAGGCACATTGCCATGGCCAAAATTTGCCACTTCATTGGTTTCGCGCCGGGCATAGGCAAATGGGTCTTTCGGCAATCTATCTATTGCGGGAATTGGCGCATGAGGAGAGCGGCCTATGTAACGATCGACCAGCGCCTTTGCCACTGGCGCTTCGTATTCAGGTTCTTCTGTCAGGGAAACACGAACGGTGTCACCTAATCCGTCTTCCAGCAATGTACCTATACCTACAGCACTTTTTATCCTGCCATCTTCTCCCTCCCCTGCTTCTGTCACACCCAAGTGAAGCGGATATGG
>CAYGOW010000010.1:0-674 GCA_964351425.1 uncultured Roseivirgaceae bacterium | reverse complement strand
GGCTGTAATTGTTCTTCATCCAGTTTTTGCACCAACAACCGGTAAGCTTGTACCATCACCTGCGTGTTGCTCGCTTTCATGGACAATACAATGTCATAATAATTAAGGTCTTCACAGATACGCAGGAACTCCAGGGCCGACTCAACCATACCCAAGGGGGTATCTCCATACCTGCTTAGTATTCGATCCGATAGGGATCCGTGGTTTGTGCCAATACGCATCGCCGTCCCATATTCCTTACATATTTTTACAAGAGGGGTAAATTTCTCCCGAATCCTGTCCAGCTCGGCCTGGTAGGAAGCATCCGAATATTCAATTTGTTCAAATCGCTTTTTATCGGCGTAGTTGCCCGGGTTTACCCGCACCTTTTCGACAATACGGGCAGCAAGTTCTGCCGCATTCGGTGTAAAATGAATATCCGCAATGAGTGGCACATGGTACCCGCGCTTGTGAAGCTCCTTTCGAATTTCTTCCAGATTCTGGGCCTCTTTGATACTTGGCGCAGTAATCCGAACATATTCACAACCACTTTCCACCATCCGGATAACTTGTTCGACCGAACCAATCGTATCCATCGTATCCACGGTGGTCATGGACTGTATACGGATGGGATTATCTCCGCCCAAAGGAATATCGCCAATGTAGACCTCACGCGTCTTCCTGCGTTCATATTT
>CAYGOW010000009.1:6835-24317 GCA_964351425.1 uncultured Roseivirgaceae bacterium | reverse complement strand
CCAACACACTGGCCCAGCACCGCGGGCAATTCGGTGCTCTGAACGTCGTGGTGGCTACGACCGAACAAGTTTATAATGAATATGCCGGCGGCAGGCAGGACGTCTCCGCCATTCGTAATTTTGCCCGCGATCACTACCTGAAAGGGACGCTGGACCATATTCTCCTGATGGGAAAAGGCACCTTTGATTACCTGGGTATTCTGAATGTCACGGCGAATTTTGTTCCTACTTATCAATCGAGAAATTCCCTGGATCCGTTGGATTCGTATGCTTCCGACGATTTTTACGGATTCATGGAAACAGGAGAAGGAGAATGGAATGAAGCGGCCGGTGGCAACCATTCTCTGGATATCGGGGTAGGCAGGCTGCCGGTCACCACAGCAGCACAGGCCGGGGCCGTTGTCCAAAAGATCATCCGATACGATCTTGATAAAAAAAACCTGGGGGATTGGAGAACGCAACTGGTATTTGTTGCGGATGATGAGGATTTCAACCTTCATCACCGGCAAGCAGAGCGCCTTGCTGCATTCTCAGACTCCACCTACATTGACTTTCGCAAACGAAAAATTTATTTCGGCGCCTTCAAACAGGAAGCCGGAGCAGGCGGACAAACCATTCCGGAGGCCAGTGAGATGATTAACCGCACGGTCAGCGATGGCGCTTTGGTTGTAAATTATACCGGACATGGCGGGGAGAATGGCTGGGCACAGGAGCAGGTACTCACCAAGCAAATGATCCGGTCCTGGAGAAATACAAATAAACTGCCACTGTTTGTTACGGCCACGTGTGAATTTGGAAGGCATGATAATCCACGGGAAGAATCGGGAGGCGAACTGGTGGTCAATTCTCCGAATGGAGGCGGGATCGCACTCCTCAGTACCGGCCGACCTGTATTCTCAAGTTCGAATTTCTCCGTCAACCAGGCGTTCTATGAAGCGGTATTCCAATTCGAGGATGGCAAAGCACCTGCATTCGGCACCATTTTCCGAAATACAAAAAATGAAAGTATTGATGATGCCATTGACATAAACAGGGTTGGCAACAGGAATTTTACGTTGCTGGGTGACCCTTCCCAGCGCATTGCACATCCGGGGCAGAGAATGCGCCTTGTATCCGTTACCGGAGATAACGACGCTACAGATACCTTGAAAGCCGGTGCGCGGATCAGATTACAAGCGGAAATTATTACGGCCAGCGGGGTGCGGGATAATTCATTTACAGGATTGGCAGATCTCTATGTCACCGACAAACCCGTGGAAAGACAAACCATTGATGATCCGGTCTTCAATTTTGAGACACGGGAAAATATTTTATTCAAAGGAAAAGCGACTGTCACGAACGGACTGGCAACATTTGAATTCATCGTCCCCAGAAATATATCTCAGAAACCGGGAACCGGAAGGATACAGTTATATGCGCAATCTGACGGTGGGGACGCTATTGGTGCTTCAGACTCCATTTACGTTGGGGGCACTTCATCCGTTCCGGTAATGGATTCAAAAGGGCCGGATATAGCCGTATTTTTTGGGGATAGTACAAATACTTCCAGAAACGATGTGAATGATAATACCCTGCTATATGTATCATTGAAGGATGAGTCAGGTATTAATAGCAGTGGATTTGGCGTGGGAAACAGCCTGACCGGAATTCTTGATGGTTCGTCCTTTGTGTTGAACGAGTATTATTCGGCCCTCGCGGATGATTTTACCTCAGGTTGGATCGTCTATCCGTTAAGTGATTTGGAGAAAGGAAGACATACCCTGACTATCCGGGCGTGGGATGTCTTTAATAACTCAAATGAACTTACAGTCGAATTTATCGTGGCAGATCCGGGTACGCTTGTAGTGAAAAATGTCATGAACTATCCCCAGCCAGCGATTGATTATACCACCTTTCGGTTTGACCATAACAGGGCAGGAGAAACATTAGATATTGAATGGACGTTGATTGGTGACCAGGGGCAATTTATTGAAAAACAAACGTTCATTATAGAGGATAGCCCGTCCAGAGTTGAACTTGTTCCATGGGATCGGCCAAAAAATCTTACGCCCGGAATATACTTTTATTCAATGGTTGTTCGTTCCACATTGGATGGAGCAACCGCTAAGAAATATCAAAAGTTAATTTTGATTGATTAAATTACCTATCTTTGCTATTCAAGTAGTCATTATGAGGAAGATATATATACCTACCTTACTTCTATCCTTTTTCAGTCTGATAACCGTTTCCGGAGCGCTGGCACAAGGAACAACCCCGCCCACAGTCATTGGACAGGGCGATGATTATCGTGTTATTACCACAGCCGTTCCATTCCTGATGATAACGCCCGATGCCCGGGCTGGAGGAATGGGGGATGTAGGAGGTGCTACCTCCGCAGACGCGAATTCTGTACACTGGAATCCGGCAAAGTTGGTATATATTGAAAATGACCTTGGTTTTTCCCTGTCATATACCCCATGGCTTGGCAAGATAATTAACGATATGTGGATCGGCTATCTGTCCGGTTATTATAAAATATCACAGGATCAGGCCGTAGCCGTTTCGATGCGCTATTTTGACCTGGGTGAAATCTTCTTTACTTCCGACCAGGGTGATCCACTTGAACAATTTAATCCCAGGGAACTGGCCGTCGATGTCACCTATTCAAGAATGCTCTCACAGAACTTAAGTGTAGGTATATCCGCCCGATACATTCATTCTAACCTGACCGGAAGTTTTTCTACCGGGGGACAAGACGCAAGGCCTGGTAACAGTGTAGCGGCAGATATTGCGGTTTACTACACCAAAGACCTGAATGGAACTAATTCCAACTTGTCACTGGGTGCGGCAATTACAAATATTGGTGCGAAAATCACCTATTCTGATGAAGACAACCGGGATTTTATCCCTACCAATTTACGGCTGGCCTCAGCCTTCACAACGAACCTCGATCCGTATAATACCATTACCTTCGGACTGGACTTCAATAAATTATTAGTTCCAAGTCCACAGTTAGACGGAAGTGAGCGTGACAAATCGCTGTTGGGAGGAATGTTTGGTTCTTTCACGGATGCAGAAGGAGGATTTAAAGAAGAAATGCAGGAAATTACCATCTCTGCAGGTGCCGAATATTGGTACAATAAAACCTTTGCTGCCCGACTTGGCTATTTTTATGAAGCCGAGCAGAAAGGAGGCCGACAGTACCTTACAATGGGATTAGGGTTCCGTTATCAGGTATTTGGAATTGACTTTGCTTACCTTGTTCCTGCACAACAGGAACATCCCCTTGCAGAAACCCTGCGCTTTAGCCTTCTTTTCAACTTTGAAAAGAAAACCAACGACAGCAACGAATAATCGTACATGACACTTGACAGGACCAGGCCACCGGCCTATTCCCAAACCTTTGATATTTCATTAAAAGAAGCTGAAACGCATTATTTTGGCTCAACGCCCGTACACGTGGTTCAGGCTGGCGACCAGGAGGTGATTAAACTGGAAATTCTCTTTCCGGGCGCCGGAAGCCGAATGGATATTAAAAAAGGGGAATCCTATCTCACCTCGAAACTACTTGACCAGGGCACCCCTACCCGCACGGCAGAAGAAATTGCTGAAACGTTTGACCAGTATGGTGGCTTTACCGAAAGCTCCCCTTCACTGGATACCCCGTCATTTACGCTTTATTGCCTCAGCAGAAACCTGGAAAAATTATTGCCTGTGCTGGAAGATGTAATCCGAAATGCCTCCTTCCCGGAAGACGAGTTTCAGCTTACGCAGGATATTGTCCGTGAACAGCTACGTATTCAAAACAACAAGAACAATATTCTTGCCTCCAAACTATTCAGGGAAAAACTATATGGTGAAGATCATCCGTATGGAAAAATCATGATGGAAGATGATCTAAACAACTTAAAACAGGCGGATGTCCATTCGTTTTATTCCAGGTACGCGGCACATCCTGAACTGATCATTAGTGGAAAGATCAGCCAGGCGGATATTCAACGGATCGGTTCGGTATTCTCCACAGGCTCAGAAAGACAATCAACTCCTTTTGAACTTCCTGAGATAACAAGTACAGAAACCAATTTTACGCTTGAAAAAGAAAAGAGCCTGCAGTCATCCTTGCGGATCGGACTGAGAACCATTCCAAAATCACACGAGGACTATCTATCCCTGAAAATCGCCACCCATGCCCTGGGAGGGTATTTTGGATCTCGATTAATGAAGAATATCCGGGAAGACAAGGGATATACCTATGGCATATACAGCAGTCTTGTCAACCTGGAAAAGGCCACGTATTTCATCATCGGGTCGGATGTTCAGAAGGAGTTTCGGGAGGATGCCATCCGTGAAGTCCACAAAGAAATCAAGAATCTCCTGGACGAGCCATTGCAGGTTACAGAGCTCCAAATGGTAAAAAATCATCTGCTGGGTTCGTTCCAAAGCAGTATCAGCAGTCCGTTTGCCCTGGCAGATAAATTCAAGGCCATTCATTATTTTGGCCTCGATTACACCTACTACCATCGGTTTGTTGAGAAGATACAGACCATCACCGCCCGGGAAATTCAGGAGACCATGCACACCTATTTACCCGTAGATAAGATGCTGCACGTGGTAGTTGGATAAAATTCAGCATAATTATCGGCGTGAATGTTGAATATTATTTCTCTTTTGTCGATATTTGCAGACCCAATTAAGAAATGGAGATAAATTTAATCAGATAAAGAGATGTCAAGAGTTTGCCAGATCACCGGAAAAAGACCTCAGGTGGGTAACAATGTTTCTCACGCCAATAACAAGACGAAGAGAAAATTCTACCCTAACCTCCAGAAGAAGCGTTTTTATATCGCAGAGGAGGATCGCTGGGTTACACTAAAAGTTTCCACTTCGGCAATCCGTACTATTAACAAGAACGGTATCATGTCGGTGTTGAAGAAAGCCAAGGCAAATGGCAATGTGGTAATATAAGGTAACGCGTAAAAGAGATTAATCATGGCTAAGAAAGGAAACAGAGTACAAGTGATTCTCGAGTGTACCGAACATAAGAAAAGCGGTATGGCGGGTACTTCTCGGTACATCACTACCAAAAACAGGAAGAATACTCCTGACCGATTGGAAATGAAAAAGTATAATCCAATCATGAAGAAATATACCATTCACAAAGAAATTAAGTAAACATGGCTAAGAAAGTAGTAGCAACCCTTAAAACTGGTGAAGGTAAAAGCTTTGCAAAAGTAATTCGTGCCGTAAAGTCTGAAAAGACAGGCGCTTACACCTTCAAGGAAGAAATGGTACCTGTAGATCAGGTTAAAGATACTTTGGCGAAAAAGTAACGAACGTCAATTACGTCTTACAAGAATTAAGTCCCTTTATGGGACTTTTTTTGTTTAACTTACCAGAAGTCAAACGATACATAATTACACATGGGAATTTTCGGAGGATTATTTTCAAAGGATAAAAAAGAATCGCTGGATAAAGGGTTGGAAAAAAGCAAAGAGAGCTTTTTTGGCAAGCTTGGCAAGGCGGTTATTGGAAAATCCAAGGTAGATGACGAGGTGCTGGACGAGCTGGAGGAGGTCCTGATCACGTCAGACGTAGGCGTTCAAACTACCATAAAGATCATTGAGCGCATAGAAGCACGTGTTGCCAGGGATAAATATCTTGGTGTTGAAGAACTGGATCTGATTCTTCGGGAAGAGATTGCGGGATTATTATCTGAGAATAACACGACTGATCTTAAGGATTTCAGCGTTCCAGCAGACAAAAAACCCTATGTCATTATGGTGGTAGGCGTCAATGGAGTGGGTAAAACCACCACAATCGGTAAGCTGGCCGCTCAATACAAAGCGAAAGGATTAAAAGTAGTCCTCGGAGCAGCAGATACCTTTCGTGCCGCTGCCGTTGAACAGATCGAGCTATGGGGAGAGCGTGTCGGGGTGCCTGTAGTTAGCCGCGGCATGAATACAGATCCTTCCGCCGTAGCATATGATGCGGTAAAGGAGGCAGTGGATACCGATGCGGACGTAGTCATTATTGATACCGCAGGGCGACTTCATACCAAGGTTAACCTGATGAATGAGCTGTCAAAAATTAAGCGGGTCATGCAAAAGTTCATTGAGGATTCACCGCATGAAGTACTGCTGGTGCTGGATGGCAGTACGGGTCAGAATGCGGCCATACAGGCACGGGAGTTCACAAAAGCCACCGACGTCACTGCCCTCGCGATCACAAAGCTGGATGGAACAGCCAAGGGAGGTGTAGTAATAGGCATTTCAGATGAATTTAAAATCCCTGTCAAGTATATTGGCGTCGGAGAAAAAGTAGAAGACCTTCAAGTCTTTAATAAAATGGAGTTTGTGGATTCTTTCTTTAATAAGAGCGTTTCAGGATAACATACTATTCGGTGCAATAAAATAAGTAAAGGGAGAACTTCTATTCTCCCTTCTTTTCTGTCCCACCTTTGCGTTTTCTTCCCGCCTTCTTCAGTGCCTCGTGAATAATCCACTCCAGTTGACCGTTCGTGCTCCTGAATTCGTCACTCGCCCATTTTTCCACTGCTGCCAGGGTGTCCGGGTCTACACGTAATACAAACGGCTTCTTCTTAGCCATAATCACATTCTCTTTTAAGATTCATTCGATGATTAGTGATTCAGGGTACCGGTGTTTACCACTGGGGCCACGTCTTTATCTGCACACAATACCACCATCAGGTTGCTGACCATTGCGGCCTTACGCTCGTCATCAAGGTCAATTATGTTCTGGTCGGATAGTTGATGCAACGCCATGTCCACCATGCTCACAGCTCCCTCCACAATCTTGTGCCGTGCCGCAACAATGGCTGTGGCCTGCTGGCGACGTAGCATGGCGCCGGCAATCTCGCTGGCATATGCCAGATAGCCGATACGCGCCTCGATCACTTCAATGCCTGCGATAGCAAGCCGGGCACTCAATTGACTCTCCAATTCATGGTTCACTTCCTCCATGCCGGACCTGAGCGTCACTTCCGCCTGTTCATCGTCAAAATTATCGTAAGGATATTTACCAGCGAGATTTCGTACCGCAGAATCGGTTTGCACCCGAACAAAGTTGACATAATCATCTACTTCAAAGGCCGCCATAAAGGTGTTTTTAACCCGCCATACCAGGATCACGCTGATCAATATCGGATTACCTTCCTTGTCATTCACTTTTACCCGTTCGCTGTCAAAATTTCGCGCACGCAGTGAAATCTTCTGTTTCACATAGAAGGGATTCACCCAGAAAAATCCATTGGCCTTTACTGTACCGATATATTCTCCGAAAAGAACCAGAACACGGGACCCGTTTGGGTTGACAAAGAAAAATCCCGGAAACAGGATTACTGTCAATAACCCGAGAGCAAAGAATGGATTGCGGAATGCTATTATGCCTGCAATGGTCAGACCAAACAGAAGCACTACAACAACCAGCATGATATACCCGGAGATGGGACGAACTTCTTTTTCATTCATGATTATAGTTTTTAAGTGATATTAATTTGATATCATATAGATATAATATAATAACGGGAAAAGTAAAAAAAAGGTTACCTGAACGAGGCAACCGGATAAGGAATTAAAGGAGTGTGAAGGGGAGACCAGGTATTACGTGCGGTTTTATTTCTCAAGTTTAATTCGCACAGGGTCTGAAGATTTGTGGAAGGGAAGACGGATAATCAGCCAGTAGTTAAATTCCCAGGTAGATCGTTTTTGCGCCTGGCCGTACCCGGGGATATAACTGGGAATAAGCGTTTGGTCCTCAAAGGTATCGACAGCAAACTTAAACCGGCCCGTATAACCCAGCCAGACTGCCTGGAAAAGCTTTACCTTGAGCCCCCCTACAAGTTCAAACCAATCAGCGCTTAGCCGGTCATTGGCCAGGACATTTTGCTGATCACCCCAGAAAGGATTGGGCAATGTGTAGGCAAGCTGGTCGGAAAAGGAATTAATCGCATACCGGGCGCCAAGAAACAACGCGCTTTTGTCCGGGTCTTTGTAGAGAAAGTTGAAATCAACACCTGCGCGATAATAACTCCCCTCGGTCATATATACATCGATTCCATTATCAAAAGTCCTTGACTCACGTCCGTATTCCGCCGCCAGGGCAAAACGGTAGAATTCAGCATTGGCAAAAAAATTAAGCCATTCGACATCGTCCTGAAAAACAGTCTTTCCTGCAGCAATGACATCCACACCCGCATTGAGGGCGATAAATGAATTCCATTTTAATGAATCCGTCGTCAGGCTGACCGTAGCGGACTGACCATGCACGACCAGCGGACAAAACAGCCAAAGGCTAATTATATACCTGTATATCTTCGGTGATTTCTTCACTGGGTACCTGATTTACAACACTAACAGAATCAAATGACTGGGAAAGATAATCAATTTGTGAGTACAGAATTTCCACTCCGCAGTCTTCGGATATGAGACGCGCACCCAGGTTATAGATCAGCACCAGTGTGTCCATCCCATATTGACTTTCAAAATAATACGTTGCCCGTCCTTCCTGAGGATTCAGGGGTAAGCGTACGGAGGTCACGGTATCCTGATCATTGAGTACACTGTCGGAGCCCATGGCAGTGAGTCTGCTCAACAGGAGGGTATCAATTTCATTCGTTGACACTTTATAAAACCGTACATTGACAAAATCGCTGGTAGTCGTAACACAATCTGGTTCATCCAGACAAGCGGCAAGCAGGAATGGGAGAAATAAAAGGAGTATAACGGACCGTCGCTTCATGGATTCTGAACAAATATACCGTGAAGGATATATTTTTCTTAATTTTGCATTCACTTTAGCCAGAAGAATTTGAAGACCAAGGGAAGAAAAAAGGATCGCGTGAATATTGTAACACTGGGATGTTCGAAAAATGTCGTGGACAGTGAAGTCATGCTTACGCAATTAAAGGGCAACGAAATCGATGCTACGCATGAATCGTTGAAGGATGACGCGAACATCATTATTGTCAATACCTGCGGGTTTATTGATAATGCCAAGCAGGAATCCATCGATACCATTCTCCGCTACGCAGATGCCAAGGAAGAAGGCCAGATTGACAAACTATATGTCACCGGTTGCCTTTCCCAAAGGTACCGGGATGACCTTGAGCAGGAAATCCCACAGGTCGACGCTTTTTTCGGCACCATGGAATTGCCCCTGTTGCTCAAAAAATTCAAGGCGGATTACAAGCAGGAGCTGGTTGGGGAAAGGATTCTAACGACCTCCAACCATTATGCCTACATGAAAATTGCCGAGGGTTGTGATCGCCCGTGTAGTTTCTGCGCCATCCCGCTGATGCGTGGAAAACATATCTCCCGCCCGATAGAAGAATTGGTGACCGAAGCTAAAAACCTGGCGCGGAATGGTACCAGGGAGTTATTGCTCATTGCACAGGACAGTACTTACTACGGCCTTGATATTTATCGGAAGCGTAATCTGGCCGAATTGCTTCAGCGTCTTTCCGATGTAGAGGGGATTGAATGGATTCGCCTCCATTATGCATTCCCCACCGGGTTTCCGTTGGATATCCTGGATGTAATGGCAGAGAGAAAAAATATTTGCAACTACCTGGATATGCCTTTGCAGCATGGTTCGACACGCATCCTGAAACATATGCGACGTGGTACCACCCGGGAAAAGCAAGAAGAACTTGTCGCCACGATCAGGGAAAAAGTACCTGATATTGCCTTACGGACCACACTCATCGCCGGATATCCCGGAGAAACGGCCGAAGACTTCGATGAAATGCTGGGATTTGTGGAACGGACCCGGTTTGACCGGCTTGGAATATTTACATACAGCCATGAAGAGGATACCCACGCACATAATTTTGAGGACGATGTACCGGAAAAAGTGAAACAAGAGCGTGCAGATGCCGTTATGGAATTACAGGCGCAGATTTCCTATGATTTGAACCAACGACATGTAGGGAAAACCTTGCCCGTACTCATTGACCGTATGGAATCAGGCCAGTTCATAGGCAGAACGGAATACGACTCGCCGGAAGTGGACAATGAAGTTATTATCAGTTCACCAAACCGACCTTTGAGAATAGGTGATTTTGAATCCATACATATCGAAAAAGCCACGGAATTCGATCTTTACGGAAAACCCGGCTGTTGAACCCCTTAATGCATGAAAACGACGAAAAAACAACTTCAGGAAGTCCCTTTCTTTTCATCCACTTTTCATGCTTACCTTCAGGAAGATCCTGCCTTACGCTCCTTCTATAACCGGCACCCTTCTGTTGAGGCTGCCCGGGAACAAATAAAGGAAAAGTCGTTTTCCGCGGAAAAGCGACAAGTACTGACCGACGTTTTATCCGAACAGTACGAGGGCCTGTCCATTTCTCCGGCAGTAGAAAAGAATATCAGCCTGCTCAGACAGGATAATTGTTACACAGTCGTTACCGGTCATCAGCTTAACCTGTTCACAGGTCCGTTGTATGTTATTATCAAAATGATTACCACGATCAATGCCTGTGAAGAACTTAAAAAGGCCTATCCGGAGAATGAATTTGTGCCGGTTTACTGGATGGCATCGGAAGACCATGATTTTGAAGAAATCAATCATTTTCATTTTAACGGAGACAAATATACCTGGCATACGAACCAGGCCGGAGCTGTCGGTCATTTTTCCCTGAAGGATATCGGCCCCTTGCTGGAACAACTATCAGCCTTCCCTCCTGTATTCCTGAATGCGTATCAGTCTTCCAAAAATCTGGCAGAGGCGGTACGTAAATACATCAATGGCCTCTTTGGGGAATACGGACTGATTGTACTGGATGCGGACGATGCCCGACTGAAAGCTATGTTCGCCCAAGTCATGCGTGACGATATTCTCCAAAATGATATCCAATCCACGGTAGCCACTGACAGCAGGAAACTGGACGACGCCGGTTTTAAAACCCAGGTCTTCGCCCGGGAAATTAATTTTTTCTACCTGGATGAACAGATTCGCACCAGAATCGAGCGCGATGGGAATGATTTTACCTTGGCGGATAGCGACATGCGATTTTCTAAAAGTGAGATGGAGACTTTAATTGAAAAGCATCCGGAAAAGCTAAGTCCGAATGTCATTCTCCGCCCGCTCTATGAAGAAATGATCCTTCCCAACCTGGCTTATTGTGGCGGGCCCTCCGAATTGGTGTACTGGTTACAGCTTAAAGGCATATTTGACAAGTACCATGTTGCTTTTCCGATGCTTCTCCCCCGCAACTTCGCCATGATTATTCCTGCCTACGTGGAGAAGAAATGGAAGAAAACCGGGTGTTCCCTTGACGATTTATTCCAGGATAAACACGCGTTGCTTAGTCATGTGGCATTGCGTGACAGCCAGCACCAGGTAAGGCTTAACGGGCAAAAGCAAGCGATCGAAGATGCCTTCAAAAAAATACAAGCCCAGGCCATTGCAATCGACCCTACCATGAGTCAGCACGTAGAAGCACAATGGGCGCGCACTGAGCGCAGGCTTGACATCATGGAAAAGAAATTTATCCGGGCAGAGAAACGGCATCATGAGGATGCGCTTCGTCAGGTAGAAGAAGTATATGATGCCCTTTTCCCGGGTGGTGGACTTCAGGAGCGTCATGATAATATCATTGACTTTTTACAAACCGATCCTGAGATCATCGCCAAAATGAAATCCAGCCTTGCTCCCTTTGAATTTTCATTCAATGTGATGCATCATGGTGAATAAAAAAGTTCTTCGCGAAACCTATCTGGAAAAGCGACTTTTTCTGAGCGACGAAGAATATGAAGAGCGAAGTCGCCTCCTGTTACGCAATTTTATCAATACTATTGACTTCTCAGGAATTGCCCACCTGCATACATTCCTGCCTATTGTTGAGAAACGGGAAGTAAATACTTGGCTCTTTATTCATCATCTCCGATCAGTCAAAGAAGACATTCACCTTTATACATCGCGTTCCTTGCCTGGCGGGAAACTGGAACACTTTCACCTGAAGGAAGATACCCGTCTTCTTGTAAATAAGTGGGGGATCCCCGAACCCGCCGAAGCTGAAGCAATCAAGCCATCCCACCTTGACATCATACTCGTACCTCTCATTATCTTCGACAAAACCGGTCACAGGATCGGATATGGCAAAGGGTATTATGACCGGTTCCTGCTTCAATATCCGGATGCCCGAAAAATTGGCGTGAGTTTATCTCCCCCGTTGGACAAAATCCGGTTTATGGAAGAAATGGATGTCGCCATGAACCAATGCCTTACGCCGTTTCAAACCTATACATTTTAGTAAAACCTGCCTCTCGCTCTTCAAGGCAATGGCCGGGTTACGATTCCGGTTGAAACTGTCCGGAATTCTTACAATGTCATCTCAGGGAAATTGGAACTTTCTATCTTGGGAGAAATATAAATAGCAATACTGTGAAAAAGTTTTTACCCTTGCTCCTGCTGGCGGTCGCCTACCATACTACGACAGCCCAGCAAGAGGATTCGGTACTGGAAGCAGAATTGGCGCGCGAATATGCCGCTTATTATGTTTACATCGATTCGCTGGAGCAACACTTAGATTACAGGACAGGTGAAATTGTTATTGGAGAAAATCTTGCGAAAATAAATCTCCCGGACGGGTTTCGATACCTTGACCCGGAGAATACGGCCCATATCGTAACGGATACCTGGGGCAATCCACCGAGTGAAACACTCGGAATGATTGTGCCCGAAGGAGTGAATCCGTATAGCATTTCCGGTTGGGGGGTTGTGATTTCCTACGAAGATGAAGGTCACATTGATGATGAAGATGCATCTTCTATTGATTACTCCTCGTTGCTGACGGATATGCAGGCCGATGTTGCATCGGAAAATGAAATCCGCATGGCGCAGGGCTACGATACCTACCAGTTGAAAGGGTGGGCAGAAGACCCCCATTATGACGCCACTACACATAAGATGTACTGGGCACTGGATCTTCATTTTGGCATGGAGGAAGAAGACTATCCGGGCACATTAAATTATAATATTCGTGTGCTGGGCCGTGAAGGTGTTCTGGTATTGAATGCCGTTTCGGGCATGGACCAACTGGCCGACGTTCGTCAGGACATGGATGCCCTCATCCCGGCTGTTGCTTTTACCAACGGCAACCGGTATACTGATTATACGCCCGGGAGCGACAAGTTGGCGGCCTACGGCATCGGTGCATTGGTGGCGGGAAAGATCGCCTCCAAGGCCGGTTTGTTCTCCCTGATAGGTGCATTCCTTGTTAAGTTCTGGAAGTTCATTTTACTCGGACTGGCTGCTGCCGGCGGATTATTGAAAAAGCTGTTTTTCGGCCAGGGAAAAGAACAAAGAACACTGGAATCTCAAGCCTGATTTTTAGTTAATGCAACGAATAAATGGCCCATACGACTCGTATGGGCCATTTTTATACGTATTCCTCGTAAACGTTTGCGTAATTCATTGAGAAAAACCTATTAATTGTCCTAATTCTTTGATTTGTTTGTACCAAAATCAGGTCAAAACCAAATTAACAGACTGAGATTATGGCAATTAAAAAACAATACCTTAAAACCAAACCTGCGGTTAAGGTAACACTGACACTGCCCAAGGAGGCAGCTGCAGAAGCAAAGAAAGTAGAAGTATTCGGTGACTTTACGAACTGGAAGAAGGGTATCAAAATGACTAAACTTAAAAATGGTTCATATAAAACTACCCTTGATCTTCAGCCGGAAGCAGAATATCAATTCCGCTACCTTATTGACAACGATACCTGGGAAAATGACTGGGAAGCTGACAAATACGTCGCTACCGGAGTTTCCCTGGAGGAGAATTCAGTAATCGTATTGTAAAACAAAAAGGGGGATTTTTCCCCCTTTATTTTTTTAGTTCAAACCGGTCTGCATCCAGATGTGCCGGAAATTTTTCCCGATAGGCTTGCAAGGCACTGGCCTCAAGAATAACCTGCTGGAATCCCTCACCACCACCAAGGTTTACCAATTCATTGCCTTTCATATCAAAGACCATTGATCCTCCATTGTGATCAATACCGTTTCCATCTTGCCCGATACGATTTACTCCGGCACAATAACAAAGGTTTTCAATAGCCCTGGCTTTCAACAAACTAATCCATGCATCATGTCTGGGGGCCGGCCAATTGGCAACATAGAGAAGCACATCATAGGCAAGTGATGCCGAAGATTGGACGTAGTGATTCCTCGACCAAACCGGGAATCGCAGATCATAGCAAATCAAAGGACAGATCCGCCACCCTTCATAGTCAACGATCAATCTGTCCTGACCGGCGGAATATACCTCCTGCTCCTTTGCCATACGGAACAGGTGTCTTTTATCGTATTGTTCATAGGATCCATCCGGACGCATCCAGATGAATCGGTTGTAAAACTGGCCACCCTCTTTAACAATATAACTGCCGGCGACAACGGCCTTCATCCGTTCCGCCTGTAATTTCATCCAGCGAAATGTTGTCAGACCCATGGGCTCGGCCAGTTCTTCGGCTTTCATGGAAAACCCGGTGGTAAACATTTCAGGCAACAGTATGATATCATGCCGGCCGTCAAGACCCCACATTTTCTCCTCAAACATGGCCAGGTTAGCCACTGAATCCTGCCAGTAAAGCGGTGATTGGATGAGTGTTAGTGAGAGGTCACGCATTCCTACTTTTTCAAGGGAAATGCAATGCGATAATCTACTTTTGTTTTGCCTTTGGAAATATTCTGAAGTTTACCTTTCAACATGCGCCGCTTGAACGGTGTCAGGTAGTCCGTAAATAATATTCCCTCAATGTGGTCGTACTCATGCTGAATGATCCGTGCTTTCATACCATCAAATACTTCATCATGAGAATCCCAGTTTTCATCCAGGTACTGGATCCTCACGTTGGCCTTCCGGCTAATATCTTCCCGGATGTTAGGGATACTCAGGCATCCTTCTTCAAATGCCCAGGGCTCGCCCGTCTCTTCAATTATCTGCGGGTTGATGAACACCTTTTTGAAATCAGTCAGCCCTTCCTCTTCCAACGGGCTGGCATCCACGACAAACATGCGCAGACTCATCCCAATTTGAGGTGCAGCCAAACCGATCCCATGCGCACCGTGCATGGTTTCAAACATGTCCTCACTTAATTGTTTGACATCAATTTCGCCCTTTTCGATATCCCGTGCTTTCTTTTTCAGCACCGGATCACCATAAACAACTATCGGATAAATCATAACCAGTTTCTAAGAATAGTGCAAAAATACAGATTTTGATCAAGAAATCTGAGTCAGGTAGGATTGGAGAATGATGGCCGCACTTATTTTATCGACATTTTCTTTCTTCGCCCGGTCCTTCTTCTTCATTCCTCCACTGATCATCGCATCCATCGCCATCTTACTGGTAAACCGTTCATCGATGGATTTAATTTCAATTCCGGGGAATTTCTCCTCTAATTTTGGTAGCAATTCCCGCACTTCCTGGGTAATGTGTGTGTCGGTGTTCTGCAGATTCATGGGCATCCCGATCACAAATACATCCACCGCTTCTTTGGAAAGATACTGACTTAGGAAATCAAAAAGCTTATCGGTCGAAACGGTCTCCAGGGGAGATGCTATAATTCGCATGGGATCCGTCACGGCAATACCCGTACGCTTTTTGCCGTAATCAATGGCCAGGATACGGCCCACTAATTAAACTGGATTTTCTCCGATATATGCTGCCGAACTTTTTGTTCGATCATCAGGGCTTTTGGAAACAGAATATCGTTTTCCACCTTAGCATGGATTTTTAAATCCCTTTCAAGTGTTTTGAGTTCGGAGAAAAGTACACGTACCTGAAGGGGCGCGGTGTCGTTAAGGTGATACTCCTCCGTAATCCGTCGAATGCCTTTCATGTCATCATCGTGTTCGGCATGTTCCATACTAAAGTGATGCAGGGAGTAATTCTCCATCCGATAATACAATCTGCTTGGATTGCCCTTTCCATTCAGGTAATGGGTCAATGACAGCACATAGGAAAACAAGGTATCTTCTTCTTCGTAGATATGATGAATAAATTCCTCCACAAAAAGAGGAAAGACAAACTTTAAATCTTCAAGAATGGCCTTGTTGGGACCGTCGGATGACACATTATCAATCAACTTGGCAATGTACGGCAACTTCTCCTTCACAAACAGGTAATGGGAATGCTTGAGGTATTCGACAAGCAGCTCCATCGGGAAATTCTGTAACTCAAGCTTTTCTTTTTGAGAAACGTTTTCAATCGATTCAAGCTTGCGCGTAAGTGATTGTGGGGAAAGCCCTCGCTCATGACATACCTCTCTTAGTGTCTGGTCGTTATACTGATAGAACTCAATTCCGAAGTAGTATAATACCGCACCAAAAACATAATTGTCATTGACAATATCCTCTATTTTTCTGTCAAGAGATCGGGGCATGATTCAAATTTAACGAAGTCCTGAATATATTTTAACAAATTTCTGTTGTATTACACAGAATTGATTAAAATCATTTTTATAAATCACTGAATATCCACTGTTCCAACATTTATTTTACAGTAACGTTAAACAGGTATATTTTATTTAATTTAGAAGGTAAGATGGAGATGTCTGAGCAAGAAAATAAACCCGTCAGGAACTCACGTTATCAGGTAAGCCTGCCAATAATACTTGTCGTTGGTATTGCGGCCGGAATGCTGATTGGCGCCACTTTTGGAGATAGTACCCCGGTGCAAAATGATGTAAACCGGAGTGTGCAAAAATTCAGGGAGGTAATGACATTGATTGATCAGAATTATGTGGATCCGGTTGAAGCAGAAAAACTGACTGAGAAAGCCATTGCCCACATACTAAAGGAACTGGACCCTCACAGCACCTATATATCCGCTGCGGACCGTAGGGAGGCTAATGAAGGCCTTCAGGGTAATTTTGAAGGGATTGGTGTGGAGTTCAATATTTTCAAAGACACCATTGTGGTTGTTACACCGCTCTCGGGAGGACCGAGTGAAGAGGCAGGAATCCGGGCGGGTGACCGGATTATAAGCATTGACGGGAAAAATGTCGCGGGCATCGGGTTTACCAATGAAGATGTTCGTGACCACCTGAAAGGCCCTAAGGATACGCGGGTGATGGTAGGAATCAAACGGCCGGGGCTACGGGATACCATGAACTATGAAATCGCAAGAGCCAAAATCCCCCAATACAGTGTAGATACCCATTATATGTTGGATGACCGGAAAGGATACATTAAAATCAGCCGGTTTTCCGCTACGACGTATGACGAATTCCGGGAAGCACTCCGATCATTAAAAGACAAGGGCATGACACAATTGGTCATTGACTTGCAAAATAACCCGGGCGGGTACATGGACCAGGCAATTCGTATTGCTGACGAATTACTGCCTGATGCAGAACGCATCGTATATACCAAAGGACAGCAACGACGCTACAACGAAGAAGCCAACGCGGAACGAACGGGGCTTTTTGAAGAGGGACCGCTCATTGTTTTGGTAAATGAGGGCAGCGCCTCTGCTT